>NZ_CZVS01000050.1:0-14831 GCF_001535985.1 Candidatus Kryptonium thompsonii
CAACCTTTACCTCCATAGGTATCTTCTTTCCATCATCAGTTATCCGCCCTGGTCCAACAGCAATCACTTCCCCCTGTTGAGGACGCTCTTTTGCTGTATCTGGAATGACTAGACCACTTTTTGTAACTTCTTCAGCTGGCAGTGGCTTTACCACAACCCTATCAGATAAAGGCCGAATGTTCACTTTTGCCATAAGTTCAACCTCCAACTTTTTTGTTTTTATTAGCACTCAATAAGTGTTGTTGCTAACCGTATATAAATATAATCTCTAAAACAATTTGTGTCAAGTGACAAAATGTCTTTTTATTTAACCCAAGCATTGAAAATCAAACGAAATCGAATTAACAAAATCAAAGAATTATGCAAATTTGTCATGTAGTTAAATTTTTAAATCCTCTTTTAAAAGCTCTTTAACCGTCTTTTCTGAGAACATTTGCTTTATCTCTTCTCTAATATTACGCCAATAATTGTGAACAGGGCAGGGACTTTTATCTGAGCAATTTGGAAGCCCCAAAACACAATCCTTTAAGAGTTTCCCCCCCATCAAGAGCAAAAACTATATCCAGCAATTTCAATTTCTCGGGCGATTTTCTTAAACGAAATCCGCCGCTTTTACCCCTTTTTGAATATATAATTCCTGCTTTTACAAGTTTTTGAATTACCTTTGCAAGAAAATGTTGAGGAATTTTTAAATCCCGCGCAATTTCCTCAGCATCTATCCACTTTTTAATACTTTTTCCATCAGTTTGATTCAAAGCGATGTAGAGAACAGCTCTCAATCCATATTCAGCGGTCTTGCTAAGTAAAGTAGCCATTTTTGTCATTCTTTTTTCAAAAATTTAAAATTAAATTTCCGCATTTAAAAATTTGCAAAAGTTAAAATTATGTTTTAAATTAAAGTTGACTTTACCTGGGGCCGTAGCTCAGTTGGGAGAGCGCCACAATGGCATTGTGGAGGTCACGGGTTCGAATCCCGTCGGCTCCACCATTTTTAAGAAACCTGCCCTGATCTAACTTGAAAAATTCAAGTGAACCCATTAAATTTTTTATAAGTAAAAATAAAAGAGTGTGAATAATATGACAAACGAAAGGTGGAAAATATATCCCGAAAGGGATGAAGTTTCAGATGAATTAAAAAATCTTGCCAAACAAATCGAAGATGATGGGGGGTGTCGTTTTAGCAATTTACCAAGAACCGTATGGTAAAAACTGGCAAATCTTTGCTCTTCTACCACTTGAAAAAGTAAAACCAACACCATTTCAAAGAGACCTATCAACAGCGCATGTAAAAAGACTCCAAGAAGTAATTGAGGAACTCAAAAGATTTATCGATCCAATAGTAGCTATAAGATATTCAAATGGGGAATACTGGACTCCAAATGGAAATCACAGAAGAGAAGCACTACTTCGCCTTGGGGCTAAACAAATACCAGCCATAGTAATTCCAGATATCTCGGTTGCATTTCATATCCTATCACTTAACACAGAAAAAGCTCACAACTTGAGAGAGAAATCACTCGAAGTTATCAGAATGTATAAAGGTTTGCTCGAAACGAATGGAAAAGCTTCCGAAATGGAATACGCTTTCCAATTTGAGGAGGCTTACTTCATAACACTTGGCTTGATTTACGAAAACCACCCCAAATTTAGCGGTTCAGCATATGTCCCAATACTTAAAAAAGTTGACAACTTTATGGATGTACCTTTGACAAAAGCACTGACAGAAAGAGAAAAAAGAGCGGAACTTCTTAAAGAAGTTGATGATCTAGTTGAACCAATCGTTCATAGTTTTAGAGAAAGAGGGATAAATCATCCTTTCTTGAAACAAGCGGTTGTTTCAAAAGTTAATCCGATAAAGAGAAAGAGAAAAACAACAATTGGATATGATGAGTTATTTAAGCAGATGAAAAAGGCACTTGAGAAACTCGATCCATCCTCAATAACAATGGATGAACTTATCGCTCTTGCATCTGAAATGAGCGAATGGGTAGATTAATCGCTTGTAAATTTCTTTAAAGCCTTTGAAATTTCGCGCAATCTCTTATCGACAAGATAATTTACTGTCCCAGGTTCAAATTCGCCGTTTTTAAGTCTTTTTCCTGCCTTAACACCTGTTAAAATTTCAATTCCCTCATCGATTGTTTCAACAGGATAAATGTGAAACATTCCATTCTTAACAGCTTCAATCACATCATCCCTCAACATAAGATCATCTACATTTTTCTTCGGAATTATCACACCTTGTTCCCCTGTCAATCCTTTGGCTTTACAAACATCAAAGAACCCTTCTATTTTCTCATTTACACCACCTATCGGCTGTATATCACCTTTTTGATTTACAGAACCCGTCACAGCTATCCCTTGCTTTATCGGCAATCCAGAAAGAGCCGAAAGCAAAGCATATAGCTCAGTTGAAGATGCACTATCCCCATCAATGCCAGAGTAAGACTGCTCAAAGCAAATACTCGCAGAAAGTGTAAGTGGTTTATCCTGAGCGTATTTCTCTCTTAAATAACCCACAAGGATCAAAACACCTTTATCATGAATTCTCCCACTTAAATTAGATTCACGCTCGATATTTATAACGCCAGATCTCCCCATCGACACAGATGCAGTAATTCTAACAGGTCTCCCAAATCTATAATCCCCCATTTCGTAAATTGTTAACCCATTAACTTGACCAACTCTTTCACCAGTAACATCAACAAATATTATACCTTTTGCGATCAACTCTTTTATTTTATCTTCGATCATTTTTCTTCTATAAAAGCTTTCCTCAATTGCTTTTTTAACATGCTCTGCCTTAACAGATTCATCCCCATCAACCCCAGCCCAATAGTCAGCCTCTCGAATTAAATCTGCTATGACGCTAAACTTTGTTGTGATTTTATCTTTCCTTCCCGCATGCCTTACTGCAAACTCGACGATTTTCCCAACTGCTTCTTTATCGAACGGTCTCAAATTCTCATCACGACAGACCTTCTTCACAAATTTTGCATACTGTGCTATTGCTTCATCATTTAAATCCATCTCAAAGTCAAAGTCAGCCTTTATCTTGAAAATTTTTCTAAAATCTTCATCATACTCATAAAGCAAATAGTAAAGTTCAGGATCGCCAAGCATCACAACTTTTGTGTTTACTTCAATTGGTTCTGGCTTGAGCGAAATTGAACTTATCTGGAAAAATACATCTATAGGTTGAATCTCAAGTTTTCTATACATTAAAGTTCTTTTCAAAGCTTTCCAAACCCCAGGCTCACTTAGCGCATCTCTCGCGTTCAAGACAAGATAACCACCATCAGCCTTTAAAAGCGAGCCAGCTTTTATTTTTGTAAAATCAGTTCTCCAGAACCCGCGAGAATCGTAAACTTTTTCGATTGTCCCAAATATGTTCGAAAATGTCGGGGTTGTCTCAATTATAACTGGAACTCCATCTTGCTCTGAATTATCAAGGATCACATTTACGCGATACGGAAGGAATGGATCAACTTCGTCCCTTTGTTCAAGGAATGGAACTGGTGGCTTGCCTTGTTCTGCTGAAGCCTTGAAAATGTTAAGATTATTCAAAATATGCTTCTTCACCTCATCAAGATATTCATGAACCTTTGGAATTTTAAACTGCTCTTTGATTTCATCAATTATGCCCTCGACGATGGACTTGACAGCATCTCGTTCAAGTTCCTCAAGTTCTTTTGAGAGCTCCCTTGCAAGCATCATTTCCTTTTTAAAAATTTCCTGCATCTCCGCCTGAAGCTCCAGATATTTCTGCTGAATTTCTCGAGCTGTTTCCTCAGAAATCTTTCCCGCCTTAGCAAGATTAGAAAGTTGCTCCACAGGAACAGGTTTACCATCAATTATTGGAACAATGCTTGGCTTGATGACATTCTCAACTTGCATGTTTATAATTGCAAATCTTTCGCTTTCAACTTTTTTCTGAAACTCGCGAAACAATTCTTGCTCTTTTTTTTGATATCTTTCGATTATTTTATTTCTCGCATCTATATACTTTTCATCCTCAAGCGTTTTGGGAATTTTCTGCTTAAGATAAAAAATCATCGCTTCCATATTTCGCTTGAACATTATCGCTTGCCCCCTCGGAAACTCAAGAAGCCGTGGTTCATCAGGATTTTTAAAGTTATAAACATAACATCTATCGGGTGCCTGAGGAGCTTTGGGAGAAATTTGTTTGAGAATGTGTTTTATCGTGGTCATCCTCCCTGTTCCAGTCAAACCGCAAACAAATATATTATACCCAGGTGCAAAAAGCTCCGTTCCAAGTTTCAATGCCTTTAAAGCTCTTTCCTGCCCAATTATGTCCTCAAGAGGTTCAACGGTGTCCGTCGTCTCAAACTGCAATTTTTCAATTGGGCATGTCCAGCGAAGTTCTTCAGGTTTTAACTCATTAAATTTTTTCTTTAATTTAAGTTTCGCCATAGTGCGGGATCTCAAATTTGTTGGTTATATCTCACTTGAAATTTATAACTTTGGCTGGAAAGAAAAAATTTCACTTTAACTTGGGATAGGTTTCAGGTATGCGTATAACCTTACTTACCTTCTCATTTTTCAACAGTTCAAAAATCTCTTTTTTTGTAAGCAACTTCGGTTTATCCCTCTTTGCATCAACTATGCAGAAAAATCCAAACGGTTCGTCCGAATCATTCACAAATTGATGTGGAACATTTGAGCCAATGTATAAAACATCCATGAAACCCATATCAAAAATATCGTTCCCAGCTATCGCTTTGCCCCTACCCCTAAGGCATATAACCACATGTTCATGGCGGTGCTTCTCAAGCGTCGAATATCCTCCAGGCGAAATCTCGAAATATCTTAAATTAAATTTTATCTTTTCACCTGACTTCCCAGCTATCACCTGCCTAAGAACATTAAGCCAGGTATTTTTTTCATCTTTGTACTCTTTAACCTCAACCCCATCCCATCTATAATTTTCAAATTTTAAAAATCTAACTTTTTCCTCACTCATCACTCGCACCTAACTTTTTTGAAAAATAAACTAAAAACAACCAAAAAAACAAAAAGTACCTAAACCACATTAACTACATCTGCTGTTTTACTTCCCATAGCTCCAAGCATCATCAAAGATGTTAAAATGACCACTTGCACTATTAAGGATTCATTAACTAAATCCACCCTATAACTCACAGGAATGCTGATAAATAGGAGAATTGTTATCAAGCCTCTGGGTGCTATAAAAAGAATTGGCTTCGCACTCAGTTTAAATGCTTTGATGAGTATAAATCGCAAAACATAAATTAAAGCACATATAGCGATTGCCTAAAGCACTGTCTTTAGATTTAACAAATTGCTTGTTTCAATCAAATAACCAAACAATAAGAAGAAAAATGACCTAACCAAAAATGTAAATTCTATCGTCAACTCTTTAAACCTATCAACTTCATCACTTAAGACATCAACCCGTAACATCTCGAAAAGTTTACTTGTCCTTTCTATTTTATCTATATTCCCTAAGAAAAGACCAAAAACAAGTATAAGAATTAATGCAGGCAAATGGTAAATCTTAGAGATCGCATATATCATTATTATGATCACAATGATCGGTATAAACTTCACATGATGTTTTATCCTGCTTAGCAGAAAAGCCAAACTTAATGTCGTAAGAGATGCTATAATCAAAATTAACAGAGTTTCAAAAGCAAAAGTGATAATAGATTTAACCTCAATTCCGTTATTAAACACAAAAAAGTTAAAGGCTATTATGCCGAAGATATCTGACAAGCTACTTTCATAAACGATAAATTCTCTGTCTTCAGCAGGCAAGTTCTTGGCACTTGAAATTGCGATGGAACTACTTATCACAGCCAGTGGAATCGAATTTACAAAGCCAACTTTAAATGGGATATTTCCAAAATACCAAAATGCAAGGGCAAGCGTAGAACTGATTATCAAAATCGGCAGAAGGGCAAAAAGAGCAGTTTTTAAAATAAATGGAAACTTATCTTTATTCAACTCTAACTCCAAAGAAGCTTCCAGTATAATCAATATCAAACCAACAGTTCCAAGTATTGGAAGCGTGAAGGTCAAGTCAGGCAATGAGATATTCAGCATTTCCACAACAATTACCTTGGTCAACCATCCAGCAAGAAGCAAAAACAACACCGACGGAATTCTAGTCTTCGATGAAGTTATATCAAACAGATAAGCAAGCAAAAGCAGAAAGCAAAGCGATATGATTATTAAATTTGCATCACCCACAATTAAAGCCTAAAATTGCTTACAAGTTATCAAAACGATTCTGATTCGCTCATTTTCTTTTCTTCGTTTGGGCAAATTGTTTTCTTAACATTTCTGCTTCATGTTTTATCTCGGCGAGATCTCGTTTCATCTCAGCCCAACCATACCAGTGCATATAATCTGGGTTCATATGAAAAGCTCCCTGAAAACTTCTCATCCTATGTTCAAGGAACATAACATAAAGCTTTTGCTCGATGGGATGGCGAACTTCGTAGAATCTCAACAAATCAGTATGCAAAGGATAATCCTTTGGTTTTTCAAGAATTCCATCTTTATAAAGCGATTCAACAATTTTAATTGCCTCTGCCATAAGCTTATCTGATTCTTTTATCACCTCATCAGCTTTATCAAGTTGCTCTTTGGCAAAGCTTGGGCTATGGCATTGCGAACAAACTTTTAACATTCTATCTCTTTCCGCCTGCCACTCCTCCGCTGTCAATCTCACAACTTTACCAGCTTCAACTATTTTAACTCTTTCTGTAAAGTTTCCTTTTTCATCAAGGACACCAAGACCCCTCATGATAGTATTTCTTAATTCTCGCCATTCTGGATCTTTTTCAGCTACTCTTAACGCAAGGAAACCCCAAGCAGTTCTAACGCCATGATCACCATCGGGCATGTGGCAAGTTTGGCAAACTGGGGCTCTGGGAGTTTTGCTATCAGCCTTGTAAGGTTCTTTATACCACTGGCTCAACGGCTTGCTGAAATCCCAACTATCTTTTTCAACTGCGTAAATTGTTCCATGTTTTGATGTGCTCCACATTTCCCACTGCGGATGATCAAACCCCATATGGCATGTCATACAGGCTTCTGGCTTTCTGGCTTCAATGGTTGAAAATTTATGTCGAGTATGGCAGGCATCGCATTTACCCTCGTCCCTTCCGATCCTATGGCATCCACCGCAACCTTTCTCACCCTCGATTATAACACTTGGTTGATCTTTAGTCGTTGGCATAGCCATCATAGCAACCCACGCAAGAGCATGCTTGCCCCGTTCAAACTCGTTCACTTTATCTTCATGACATTGAGCACAATTTCTGGGCGAAACAAGCCTTTTAACTCTTTTATCCTCACAACTACTTTTCGATTCGTGTATTTCCTTAACAGCTTCCTTCACTGGAATATGACAATCTGCACACCCAACCCCTGCTTCGTAATGTTTGCTCAATTGCCAATCCCTGATCGCACTCGCAGTTATCCCCTTAGATATATGACAATTCACACATTCATTTGAATTCACAGCCTTGGAGTTTTTAGGATAGAAGATGGCAAGTAAAGTTATAAACAGGAAGGGGAAAACTGATAAACTGAACATTTTGATCCTGCCCATAGTGGAACCTCAATTTTAGTTTAAATTTCTTAACTATTTTCCGCTATGTTTATCTTAAATTTAACGAAAATTGGGCTTAGAGTCAATAGCAGGTTTCTGAAAACTTTTTCGAAGTTATCCCATCATTTTTTATTCTCCAAGTAAATCTTTAATGCTACCGCACTATTATGTTCCGTATCGCGTGCACTATACAGAAGGGTTACATTTCCTTTGCGGGCCTCTGTTAAGATGGGTTGCCATGCCTCGGGTTTGCCATCTAACTCAGCAAAGTAGCGTCGTTTAAATTCTTCCCATTTCTTTGGGTCATGCCCATACCAAAGTCGCAAGCTGTGGCTTGGAGCTACTCCTTTCAACCATGCGTCAATTTGCAAAGTTTCTTTCTTCACACCCCTGGGCCATAATCTCTCCACCAGGAAACGCTTACCGTCATCAGGTTCAGGGGCCTCATAAACACGCTTGGTCTTGATCATAAAAATACTTCCCTTCTGATAAAGTGATTTAAAAATTCCACACTGGTTCGATGCTCACTGACACGCTGGTTGAGGAAATGGCGTTTCTGAACTAGTTTAAATTCCACACTGGTTCGATGCTCACGAAAGCGCAATCGATACGATCGCGATATTCATGAACGTTTAAATTCCACACTGGTTCGATGCTCACATTTTTGACCCTTTGTATGTGATCCTGCGAAATGAGAGTTTAAATTCCACACTGGTTCGATGCTCACCAAAGTGTATGAATACGAAGGGAATCTTTTTTATTTCGTTTAAATTCCACACTGGTTCGATGCTCACTTATTCAAACAGGGGAAAATTCAATTTTATTTTATAAGTTTAAATTCCACACTGGTTCGATGCTCACTATTTTGATGGTGAGAATTATTATTTATTTGATAAGTGTTTAAATTCCACACTGGTTCGATGCTCACAGCAACTAAAAAATACATCTTGCTTATATCTACCTTGTTTAAATTCCACACTGGTTCGATGCTCACACTGATCCAACCAGTTATACTAAGACAAAAGAAGAAGTTTAAATTCCACACTGGTTCGATGCTCACAGGAAAAACTAATAGACCTATACTCTACAAAATAATGTTTAAATTCCACACTGGTTCGATGCTCACGCAAAATGCCTGCAGAATGTCGCTTGTCCAGAGGGTGTTTAAATTCCACACTGGTTCGATGCTCACGAATCGCGCTTGCAGGGTATTTCGACGCTGAAACTTGTTTAAATTCCACACTGGTTCGATGCTCACTATGGAATTTTTCTCTCTTACTGCAAATTGGACAATGTTTAAATTCCACACTGGTTCGATGCTCACTCAAAAATGAAGCGGATTGGATAAGGAAAGAAAAACGGTTTAAATTCCACACTGGTTCGATGCTCACAAATTATTTAAAAACAACTTATCCCAAAGCCTATATGTTTAAATTCCACACTGGTTCGATGCTCACTAAATGTGATTATCTTGCTTACATAAGTGATAAGGAGTTTAAATTCCACACTGGTTCGATGCTCACAAATCAAAAAAGAGAATGAAAATGCAAAATCAAAAAGTTTAAATTCCACACTGGTTCGATGCTCACAAGGATATAGAAAACTTATACTTGCGATAATTGTTTGTTTAAATTCCACACTGGTTCGATGCTCACACTTGAGAGCAACCGAAAAATTGTAATTGAAAACTTGTTTAAATTCCACACTGGTTCGATGCTCACAAGAATTTTTGAAAGAGCGATTAAAACCCAAATTTGGTTTAAATTCCACACTGGTTCGATGCTCACCGGTAAAGATAGTGGGCATTTTTTATTCCAAAGCATGTTTAAATTCCACACTGGTTCGATGCTCACCGTTGTTTTTGCGATTTTTTAAAAAAATCAAAAAAAGTTTAAATTCCACACTGGTTCGATGCTCACATATTCGGAATAGGGGTTTCAGAAAACCTATTTCCAGTTTAAATTCCACACTGGTTCGATGCTCACAGATTGCAGAAAGAATTATGCTGATGGTTGAAATGGGTTTAAATTCCACACTGGTTCGATGCTCACAATGAGGAAGATGTTTGGCTTTTGATTGACCCCACTGTTTAAATTCCACACTGGTTCGATGCTCACTAAATCAAAAGGAGAATGAAAATGCAAAATGAAAAGGTTTAAATTCCACACTGGTTCGATGCTCACTTCTACTGAGAAAATTCTTACCGAAAAAATTCATACGTTTAAATTCCACACTGGTTCGATGCTCACATTTAAAGCGAAAGCGGAAGGATTTTTAAAAACATGTTTAAATTCCACACTGGTTCGATGCTCACACAATTCCACATTATATCTTGAATCTGAAGGACTTGAGTTTAAATTCCACACTGGTTCGATGCTCACGGAAGTTTGATGGAGAGTGGTGGTGGGGGTATTATAGTTTAAATTCCACACTGGTTCGATGCTCACTCGCAATTTGGGGGAAATGAGGCATTATTTAAAAGAAGTTTAAATTCCACACTGGTTCGATGCTCACGGACCTTGAGAGGTTAAAGTGGGCAAACCGGGAATATGTTTAAATTCCACACTGGTTCGATGCTCACCAATAAATAAAGTTGGACCCGTAACATAACCATATTGTTTAAATTCCACACTGGTTCGATGCTCACAAGAACGAGAAGATTTAAACAAGATTTTGAGAGAGCGTTTAAATTCCACACTGGTTCGATGCTCACGTTCTTTGTGTCTTTGGTGGGGAAGTTGATTATTTAGTTTAAATTCCACACTGGTTCGATGCTCACTCTCCAAAAACTACAAAATTTTACACAGAAAATCAAATTTTTCCAACCTAAATTAAGTCGCGGAGCAAAATGCAAAAATATACGGTCCGCGACTAAGAGAAAACTGATTAATTTTTTTCAAACTTTCAAATATTAAGTATTTAACCGCTAAATTTAACGCCCCAAAACTCTGTCCGCGACTAAATTATTCTACTTACCTCACTTCTTTCCACACCTATAACTTCCCTATCAACCCATTTTTTCTCCATTGAATAAATTAAAACCGAATCCTCATTCAAGTTTATTATTTTTCTCAATTTTACTTTCATTTCCTCAAATTGTCCATCGCTTAATTCTCCTTCAAATACCGAATTTTGCAACCCAATTCAAATACTTTCGCATAAATTTTAAAACTTTGTTCACCCTCTTTTCCGCTATGTCATAAACAACTATGTAATACATTTCTAGCCCCCCTACCACCAAATTTTAAATCCTTCATATTTTTCCTCTCCCATTATATGTTTGATCAGCTTATAACACTCCAATTTTATCAGTGTTCTGTAGCTTACACTCCTTTTCAGCTTTGGATGCTTAATTGTCGTCTCAAGCTTTTTATCAAACTCACCAATGAAAATTTTCCTACCCTTATCATTCAAATAAGTATAATTTAAATCCTCATTAAAATGCTCAGCTTTTATCTGCCTATGATTTATCAAGCTAAAAATTAACCTATCAACAAGCAAAGGTTTAAAAATTTCCGATAAGTCTAAACTTAAAGAAAATCGCTTAGTTGCCGGCTCATGAAGAAAACTTACAGCAGGATTAAGTTGTGTTTTATAAATTTCATCAAGAACCACAGAATACAAAAGTGAGTTTCCAAATGAAATCAGCGCGTTGATAGGATTTGTCGGGGGTCTTCGTTCTCTTTTTTCAAACTTAAAAACTTCCTCATCAGATTTTATTATGAAGTTCCAAGCATCAAGATATATTTTATTGATTCGTCCCTCGATGCCCAAAATTTCTTCAATCTTCTCACAATTCCTCACCTTATCCAGACTGCTTTTAATATCTGAAATGATAAACTCAATTTCATCTTGAAATTCTAAATCGTCCGATCTTGATTGGTAATACTTTAAATTCTTTAAAATGTTATGACCAGCCGAGTTAATAATCTCCTTCGCGATTTCAATTCTAAGATTTGGATCCAAATAAAATTCCACTTGCCTTACTATGATATATCCTGAAATTGAACCTTCACGCGGAAAAAATGTACCTGAGTAATGACCATAGTAATCAAAAACGTGCAACGAAATATCATTTTTTGCTAGGAAATTTAAAGCTTTGCTATTTATATCAATTTCCCCAAAAACAAAAATTGAGTCAATGCTTTCAATTGGTATGATTTTTCTCTGGATATTTTCCTCTTTTTCATCGGAGAATTCAAAAACAATTGTATTTTCCTTTCTCCTCAATCTTCCGTGTCTCATTATGTAAAGTGGCTTTTTCATACCTATACCCAACAAAATTCAAAATAACTACAAGATTTACAAGTGGGGATTCTTACTTTCTCAGGTGCTTTTTCTGATGAAACTATAGCTTTTATATCCTCTAAAACTTTTCGGAGTTTCTCCCTATCCTCATCTTTAAGCTCAATGATTTCCCTTTTGTGAAGTTTTGGATAATTTATCACACCTTTAAATCCAACTGCCTTTCTCGTCTCAAGATAGTAGATATAGTATTTGACCTGCCATATATGAGCTTCCTCCAATTTATTTGACTTTTTAACTTCATGAATAATCTTATTTTCAAAATCAATCCAGTCAATGACTATTGTTTGATCAATATCTATTTCCTTGTCTTCTCTCTCATAAGACGTTTGAGATATGAGCTTCCCAATTTTGACCATATCGGATTCGCTTTCAAAATTTAAATTATGTGCAAAAAGCCAAAGCTTCCTCTTACAAACAAAATAGTAATTCACCATCGTTCCTGTATATTTAACATGTTCGAAAAGCTCCATAAGGTTACATAAACAAAGGTTTTAAAAATTCAATCAATAATTCTTGCATCCGCTGAATCTTCAACACCGGATAAGATTAGCCCCACATTATAGTCATATTCGTAATTGACCACCTTAACATTGGCAAGCAATTCCTTTAAAGCATCGTTGTCAATATAACCACTCAAGGACACTAGTGAATTCATTCTTGTTCTATACAAAGGTATTGGAACCATAAAATCTTTAATTAATTCCATAACAAAAATTTTCTCCTTTTTGTCCTTTACTTTTATTCTTTCAATGATATCCTTCAAAGGCGCTTTATTAAGGTTCAATTCATTTAAAATTTTTAGGTTCTGAACTTCTCTTTCCAATAAACTTTCCGGAATAACTTCAATTTGGCTTATACCCCGAAATATCCTCTGGGCTTCGGATTTTTTATCAACGCTGAAATTTTCAATTAATCCAAGCGCATTACTAAATTTTGTCCAATAACTTGTTTCTTTTAAATTTTTCTCGGAATAAAAATCTTCGACCATCTTTACCTTCTGTTCCTCGGAAAGGACACTGTCCTTTAGCAAAGATTTTGTTTTCTCAACTATTTCCTTTTCATAAACATTTCCAAGTCCTGATACATCCCGGGTAAATATATACACATTTGGCCCACTTGGATAAAACTCACCATCCGTTTTAAACCTTCGATAAACTCTACCCATCCTCTGAATTAGAACATCTAAAGGTGCTAACTCTGTTATTAAAACATCAAAATCAATATCGAGAGATACCTCTATAACCTGAGTAGATATTAAAATTCCTTCAAAATCTTCCCGAAGAACTTTATCTTCTTTAGAAGCTCTATCCATACGCACAAACCTTGAGTGTAGTAACAATGGGGAAAATTCTTTTAAAGAATCATATAATTCTTGAGACCTCTTAACAGTGTTACATACAACGAGTATCTTTTTTACCCGATCTTTCCTTATACTTGTTATAAAATTTTTTAAAGTATTTCCACTTAATGGTTCATCCACTAACTTAATTTTGTGTTTTTTAAGTTTGGGAACTTTAGTAATACAAAATTCACTATACTCTTCTAATCGGTCTTTTAAAAAAGATGGCAAGGTTGCTGTAACCACAAGAAATTTGCCGCCGATTTTAGATATTTCTCCCAATCCATGGGTAATTACCGCCATCGTCTCTGGGGAATACGCTTGAATTTCATCAACTACTACTTTTGAATACGAAAGAGTTGCATAAATTTTCTCAAAGCCAAAATATTTTAAAGTTGCGGTGAAAACTTGATCAGCGGTTGAAACTATCAGCGGATAAGATAAGTCTTTAGCCATTTCGTAATGGTAAAAAGCGTCATCAGTAGATGTATTTTCCCATTCAAACAGCAAATCACTCAATGCTCCGGAATGAAGTAATCCTACATTATCTTTGCCAAACAACTTTGCCATTCTTTCATACATAGCAGTCACGGAAGTTCGCACAGGAAGAGTATAAAATGTTTTTTGGCGATCACTCCACAACAATGCCATCTCTGTTTTCCCCATTCCAGTAGATGCTAAAACAATTCCGCTTTTATTTTTAAGTTCATCACTTATTTCTACCAATTGCCATGGTTGTTTAGTTTTTGTAAGTAAAAAATTTTCAGTTTTACCATACTTATCTATAGGTTCAGATTCAACTAGAACACCAGCAGAAGCTGAGTGGTCTATTCTATTTAAAAGCCCTAGAAGAATTACAAATTTCGATTCTTTTTCTAAATCAAAAACTCCATCAATTCGCCGTGAATAGTATTTCCTTAAAATTTCTACATTTTTTCTGAATATCCCCCTTTTTACCAGAGTAAAAGCCCTATTGAAATATGTACTTAGTTTTTCTATATAGTTTTGGACATCAGAATAAATCTCATTTATTATTTTATCGTCCTTTAAATCAGGAAAATTTCTCCAATGATGGAAAGCCACCATTTTTAAAAGAAGTTCATCATCATCTTCAATAAAAAGAAGTGATAAGAAATTATGAGGGATTTCAGAAGCACCATGAGACTCACTTCCTCTGATCTTCTTTTGAAAAGCAGAATTTGCTTTCCCAAAATCATGGTAAAAACAAGGTTTTCTTAATATTTCCCAATCTTTATCTTCAAGCTGTATTCCCAACTTGCCCCCTAATCTTTTTAAATCCTCAAATGCATTTAATACATCTTCAATATGTTCTTTCAGAGTTTTCTGTGGATGAGATTTAGCAATTATTTCATCCACCATATAGGTATCCCCTCTTTATCTGTGTTTATTATCCTTATTTGTCTTTCTGTAATTCCTTGTTCTGCTTGGGCATAAATCACTTTTATCATTTCAAAATTTCTAAATATTTCTAGATTCTCTCGCTTCCTTCGGCCCCGCTTGCTTTTGTATTTTGGTTTTGATACAAGCTTGTAGTAAGCAGGCAGCATATAAGGTATACCT
>NZ_CZVS01000051.1:0-299 GCF_001535985.1 Candidatus Kryptonium thompsonii
GACAAATTCAACTTGGAACTAGAATTAGTTTCTAATCACCGATAATTTACTACCCCCTCTTTTTTAGAAAAGAGGGGGTAGTTTTTAGCTTACTTTATAATCCGTTAGTTCACGCCTTATTCCTTTTTCAGAACCGGTTGCAGGGGTTTCATGCTTAACTGGTCCAATACCTGGGGAAAACCAAATATAATTTTTTGAAGTAAAGCTTGCAACTGTAACTCCGCCAACACTTACAGAACCCGTCATAAGTGCCTCAAATTTATACGAATCATATTTGCCAGCTGGTAGTTGAATTTGTT
>NZ_CZVS01000051.1:309-14656 GCF_001535985.1 Candidatus Kryptonium thompsonii
CGTGAGTTACGATATTACCAGTTATGTTGATTTTTATGTTTAATGGGACAAGCTGTCCTTGATAATTTACTGTAATCGTTGTGTCCAAGTTTAAGATAGTATATGGTTCATTTAAATTTCCAGAAGCTTTTACAAATGGAACCCATCGTCTATATTCAAAACCTGGAATCCCAACTTCACCTGTTAGATCTATCCATGCATAAAGATATTCTCCCTCAAGATAAACAAGGAGTGTGTCAACCTCAATGTTTCTATCGTCATATTTAAATGAATCAATCACAACGTATGGATTTTTTCCTTGGAACTGAATTTGCCCAACTATTGTCATTGATGAGTTGAATTCCGTGCCATTGATTTTAGTTCCAGCGGTGTCAATTTCATACCCTGAATAATACCAAACATTGCCAACTTTAAGTGGGAAAAGATTTGATGGAATTGTTTCAATGATCGGCGTGGTCTCTTTTTTGCAACCCCCAAAGATAAAAGCAAAAAATATTAAAAGGGTTATTACTTTTCTTGCCATATTTTGCCCCCATTAATTTAGTTTTAAAATAAAAAGCGGGCAAATTCTTGCCCGCTTAAAAATTTTTAGTCAAACTTTAACGAATCAATTATCTTCTTAACTCTGGATGCAGAAGCGTATAAAGCTTGTTTTTCTTCATCTGTGAGTTTTAATTCAATTATCTCCTCAACACCCTTTCTTCCAAGTTTAACTGGAACACCAATGAAGACATCGTTTAATCCATACTCTCCTTGGAGTAAGACAGAACATGGCAGGATGCGCTTTTTGTCTTTTACAATTGATTCAACCATTTCAACGATCGCAGATGCAGGAGCGTAGTAAGCACTTCCTGTTTTCAGATAACTTACAATTTCAGCTCCACCTTCACGAGTTCTTTTAACAAGTTGGTCGATTTTTTCTTTTGGAAGTAGTTCAGAGATTGGAATTCCCGCAACTGTTGTATATCTTACCAACGGAACCATATCATCACCGTGCCCGCCCAAGACAAATGCGTAAACATCTTCAACGGAGACATTCAATTCCATTGCGATGAAAGTTCTAAACCTTGCAGTATCAAGCACGCCTGCCATACCTATAACTCTGTGTCTCTCAAACCCGCTTATCTTCCATGCTGTATACGCCATAACATCAAGTGGATTGGTAACAACAATAATGATGGCGTTAGGTGATTTTTCGATTGATTTAAGTGTTGCTTCTTTAACAATTCCAAAATTCGTGTTCAAAAGATCTTCTCTACTCATTCCAGGTTTTCTGGCAACCCCAGCGGTTATTATTACGATGTCTGAATTAGCAGTTTCATCATATCCATTAGTCCCTATAACTTTTACATCAACTCCGGTTATCGGGGTTGACTCATACATATCAAGTCCCTTACCTTGTGGGATTCCCTCAACGATATCGACAAGAACAACCTCATTTGCAAGTTCGTTGTCAACTATTTTTTGTGCTGTTGTTGCACCAACATTTCCTGCTCCAACTATTGTGATTTTCATTGTATAACCCTCCCGGTTTATTTTAACAAAGGTGCTAATTGCTTGCTACTTCAACTGGGTAAACGCTAACCATTTGTTTGTCTTTTGTTAGGTATTCAAATTTGACAATTCCATCAATCTTTGCAAAAAGTGTATAATCTTTACCCATACCAACATTTAAACCAGGTTTGAATTTTGTGCCCCTTTGTCTGACGATTATATTTCCTGCTCTTACGAATTCACCTCCAAATCTTTTGACTCCAAGTCGTTTGGAGTTGCTATCCCTTCCGTTTTGGGATGAACCGCCACCTTTTTTATGCGCCATATTGATTCACCTCACTTTTTTAGTTTTTTATTTTATCAAACTTGCAACTTTTGATTCAAGTGCAGCGAGTCGTTCTCTTATTTGAATTGCAATATCGATCTTTTCGTCAAGACGTTTTATCTCTGTCCTAAACTCAGTCTTAAATGCGTCTAATTCGCTGCGAACATTATCAATATCTTTTTTCAGTCCGGAAATATCGGCTTTTAATTCATTTTTTAATCCGGAAATCTCAGTTTTTAATTCATTACGAACAAGTTCAATTTTTTCATCAACTCGCCTAAGCCCAGAATCAATTTTTTCATCGAGTCGAGTAAGTCCAGAATCGATTTTTTGTTCAAGTCGTCCAAGTCCAGAATCAATTTTTTCATCAAGTCTTTTAATTTCTGAATCAAATCTCGTCCTTAACTCCTGAATGCTTGATTTAATATCGTGAAGTTCTGGAACTATAAGCTCTTGAATTATTTTTGCTACATCTACCTTTGGCATTAACTTTCAAAGTAAATTTTATTGATTTCGATTTGGGTATAGTTTTGGCGATGTCCTTTTGTTACTTTATAACCTTTGCGACGCTTTTTCTTAAAAACGATAATTTTTTCTCCCTTTACATGGTCAAGAACCGTTGCTTCAACAAAAGCTCCGTGTACATATGGATTTCCGATATAAGTTTTTTCGCCGTCTTGAAGTAAAAGGACATTCTCAAGTTTAATTTTGCTTCCGGGTTCTTCTTCAAGTTTTTGAACGAAAATTTTATCGGACTCCTTCACCTTGTATTGATGCCCACCAATTTTTATAACTGCAAGCATCTTTCCCTTGCATTTGTTTTGAATTTAATGTAACTAAATTTAGTAAATCGAGCCCAAAAAAGCAATAAATTTTGATTATCTTTTTGTTCTTTTTAACTTTAAAACTCTGGACAGTAAACCCAACTAAATTTCTTCGAATTTTTAAATGGGAAAGAGCGTAATCGCCATAGTAGGAAGACCAAATGTAGGGAAATCGACGCTTTTCAACAGAATTATTGGTGAACGAGACGCCATTGTCGATCCAAAGAGCGGTGTCACCCGAGACAGACATTATGGGACAGCTGAATGGAACGGCAAAAGATTTTCAATTATAGACACGGGCGGATATGTCCCTGATTCTGACAATGTTTTTGAGGCAGCCATAAGAGAGCAGGTTCAAATTGCAATTGATGAGGCGGATGTGATAATTTTCGTCGTCGATGCGATTTCTGGGGTTACACCTATAGACATTGAAATAGCAAAGATGTTAAGACAAACAAAAAAGAAAGTTGTGCTTGCGGTGAATAAAATTGATAACGAAAGACTTGAACTGTATTCAGCTCAATTTTACGAACTTGGGCTTGGGGATCCATTCCCAATATCAGCACTTCATGGGAGAAAGGTAGGTGATTTTCTTGATGAGGTAGTCAAAGATTTGCCTGAGGTGAGTGAAGAAGTTCAAGGTGTTGAAAACCAGATAAAAGTTGCCATCGTTGGGCAGCCAAATGTTGGAAAATCTTCGTTTGTGAACGCTGTTCTCGGCGAAAATAGAATAATTGTAACCGATATACCTGGAACAACTCGAGATTCCATTGATACATCTTTTGAATATAACGGGGTTAATTTTGTTCTCATTGATACAGCTGGATTGAGAAGGAGAAGCAAAATTAAAGAAAGTATAGAATTTTACAGCGCTATAAGAGCTTTAAAGGCACTTGAAAGATGTGATGTTGCAGTTGTCATGCTTGACGCAACATGTGGTCTTGAAAGGCAGGATTTGAGAATCGTTGGAGAAGCTGCAGATTTGAAGAAGGGAATTATAATTGCCGTAAACAAGTGGGATCTTATCGAGAAGGATTCAAATACCGCCCTTGAATATGAGCATGCCCTTAGGGAAAGGTTAAAAGTCTTTGATTATGTTCCCATTTTATTCATATCGGCGAAGACAAAACAAAGAATTTTTAAAGTTCTTGATTTTGCAAAGGTTGTTTATGATGAAAGAAATAAAAAAGTAAAAACAAGCGAACTCAACAAAGTTTTATTCCCAATCGTTAAGGAAACTCCACCGCCAGCGGTTTCTGGTAGGGAGATAAAAATTAAGTATGTCACACAGGTTAAAACCGCACCACCCGTATTTGCGTTCTTCGCAAATTTCCCCGACGATATTCCAGAACATTATAGGAGATTTCTTGAAAACAAGATCCGAGAGCATTTTGGGTTTGTTGGTGTGCCCTTGACTATTGTATTTAAAAAGAAGTGATGTTTTCTATTTTTCTTTGCTTTCAACTAGTAAAGTTACAGGACCATCGTTTATTATCTCAACAATCATCATCGCCTTGAAGACGCCCGTTTTTACTTTTTCTTCTCCCATTGCTTGCTTGAGGTATTCAACAAATTTATTGTACAAAATTTCTGCCTCTTCTGGCTTTGAGGCTTGTGTAAAGTCAGGTCTATTACCATGTCTTGTATCTCCGTAAAGTGTGAATTGTGATACCACGAGAGCTTCTCCATTCACATCTTTTACAGATAAATTCATTCTTTTGTTTTCATCGTCGAAAATTCTAAGATTTGCACATTTGTTCGCAAGATATTTTGCATCTTCCTCCGTATCCCCATTTTTTACGCCGAGCAAAATTACAATTCCTTTTCCAATTTGACTATAAATTGAACCATCAATTGTCACGCTACCTCGAATAACTCTTTGGACAAGCGCTCTCATCTTTTTTCAACCTTTATTTTTGCAACCCTTTCAATTCCAAGATAATCGTTAAAAATTTCAATTTGATTGCATCCGATGTCATTGAAGATTTTTTTAACTTTTTCAGATTGACCGTAAGCCATTTCAACAAAGATGAAACCAACATTTGAGATGATTTCCCTTCCGACATCGGCAATTCTTTTATAAAAACTCAATCCGTTTGCCCCGTTGGTAATTGCAATTTTAGGCTCAAAATTCTTTATCTCATCCTGTAAACTTTCAAATTCATCAATGGCTACATATGGCGGATTAGAAACAATTATGTCAAATTGATTTTTAAATTTAGATGCGAATTTTTCATCAAACAGATCAAACTGGATAAATTGAACATTTTTGACATCGTTTAAGATGGCGTTTTCATTTGCAACTTTAATTATCCCTTCGCTTATATCAATTCCGACCACAAAAACTTTATCTTTCAGAAACTTCGCCAGACTTATGGCTATGTTTCCGCTTCCAGTTCCGATATCAAGCACTTTAACTGGCGTGTTAGGAAATTCTTTTTTAATTGTCTCTATCGCTTTCTCAACAAGGATTTCGGTTTCTGGTCTTGGGATTAAAACATTGGGCGTCAATTTAAACTCAAGCCCCATAAACTCAGCTTTACCGATAATATATTGAAGTGGTTCTCTTTTCACCCTTCTCGTTATCAATCCCCTTAATTCTTCAAGCTCTTTTTTTGCGAGAGGTTTTTCAAAATTAATGTATAAATCAACCCGTTTGCAGTTTAGAACATGGCAGAGCATTAATTCAATTGTTAATCTTGACTCATCAATTCCTTTTGATTTAAGGTATTCAGTTCCCCAGTTTATTATGTCAATTATTCGCCAAGTCTTTGTTTCAGTTTTATTTTTATCCATTTTTAATTTCGTTTAAAATTTTAACGATTCTTGTAGTATGTGAACCATTCCAATAAATTTTGCCACATTTTGGACATTGATAGAACTCTTCAAATGACTTAGCCGTCTCTTCGGGAATTAGATTTATAATGCTTGATTTCTCAACTTCAACTATTTCAGTGTTGCAAATTGAACAGCGAGAAAACAAATTTGTTTCGGTGTCAAGGTGTAAATTTTTGATGACTTCATTTAGCTGTTCTTTAAACTTCTCAGCTTTTATGATGTAGAAATTTTTTGCTCCAAATTCTTCAGCAACTCTTTTGCTTCGGGTTAGAAAAACTCTTTCTTCTTCATTTGCGATTTTGACGAGTTCCTTTGTTGAAAGTTTTGGATTATAAATTGTATCGTATCCAAGTAGTCGCAACCACCTTGCAAGTTTGCCAAGCATTACATCTGCAACAAATCGCATAGATGTGAGATTTACTTTTGTTTTTCAGGTTTTAAATTAAAAAATTAGCGATGGATTTGCAATAGAGTTGGATTTCAAATTTATGACGAAAAAGAACGCAAAGAAAACACATAAAACTGCTGTTGTTATAATTCCACCAGAAGATGTGTGGGATCCAATTCAAAAGATAAGAGAAAAGTATGACAGACAATTTAGAAGATGGATGCCACATATAACATTGATTTATCCGTTTAGACCTTTTGAGGAGTTTGAAAGGGTTTATGTGGAATTTGAAAATGTGTGTAGGGGTATCAAAAGTTTTGAGGTTGAGCTTGTCGAGATTAGATTTTTTCAACATTATAAGGAAAGTTATACGATGTGGCTTGCACCCCAACCCTTTGATGAAATTGTGAAGTTACAGGAGAGATTGCAGGCTATCGTTCCAGATTGTGATGATGTGCGTAGGTTTGAGGGTGGTTTCACTCCACATTTGAGCATTGGGCAGGTTAAGGGGAAGGATAAACTTAAAAATTTGTTGAGGGAACTTCAAAGTTCTTGGAAGCCTGTCAAGTTCAATGTAAGCTCTATTTTCTTTATTTGGAGGGACGATCCACCTGATGATGTTTTTAGAGTTTGGAGGGAAGTGAAATTTGGGAGTTGAACAATTGTTTTTTCTGATTTTTGTTGGTATAATTAAAAGGTTTCACTTAAAAACAAAATTTGTAAAGAAAGATGTCCACAACGATAGTTGACATTCAAGCACGTGAAATTCTTGACTCAAGGGGTAATCCGACCATTGAGGTAGATGTTTATTTAGAGTCGGGTGCGATGGGCAGAGCTGCGGTTCCAAGCGGGGCTTCAACTGGGGAGAACGAAGCTCTTGAGTTAAGGGATGGGGATCCAAAAAGATATTTGGGCAAGGGTGTATTAAAAGCGGTTGAAAATGTTAATAACATCATTGCTGATGAGCTTGAAGGTTGGGATGCTTTTGATCAGGTTGGCATTGATAGGTTTTTAATTCAACTTGATGGAACTCCAAATAAATCTCGGCTTGGTGCGAACGCAATTCTTGGTGTTTCACTTGCGGTGGCAAAAGCGGTTGCAAATCATTTGGGCATACCGCTTTACAGATACATCGGCGGTGTTAATGCTAAAGTTTTACCCGTTCCGTTGATGAATATTTTAAACGGTGGGAAGCATGCAGATAATAATGTTGATATTCAAGAATTTATGATCGCACCTGTAAATGCACCTTCGTTTTCGGAGGCTTTGAGGATAGGTGTGGAGGTTTTCCACTCTCTTAAATCTGTTTTGAAATCAAAGGGTTATAATACTGCTGTTGGGGATGAAGGTGGATTTGCTCCAAATTTAAAATCAAATGTCGAAGCTATAGAAGTTATACTGGAGGCGATTGAGAAATCTGGTTATAAGGCTGGGGTTGATGTTTATTTGGCTCTTGATTGTGCAGCCAGTGAATTTTATCAAGATGGCAAATATGTTTTTTTCAAGTCGGATAAGTCCCAAAAAACATCTGAGCAAATGGTGAAATTTTATGAAGAGCTCGTCAAACAGTACCCAATTATTTCAATTGAAGATGGGATGTCGGAGCATGATTGGGAGGGGTGGAAAATGTTAACGGAAGCACTTGGCGATAAGGTTCAACTTGTTGGTGATGATATTTTTGTGACAAACATTGAGATATTTTCCAAGGGAATTGAATCTGGAATAGCGAATTCAATTTTGATAAAATTGAATCAGATTGGCACTTTGACAGAAACGCTTGATTGTATTGAGCTTGCGAAGAAAAACGGTTATACCGCTATTGTAAGTCACAGATCTGGGGAAACAGAGGATACAACGATTGCAGATCTTGTTGTTGCAACAAATGTTGGTCAAATAAAAACTGGCTCAGCTTCAAGGACGGATAGGATTGCGAAGTATAACCAGTTATTGAGGATTGAGGAGGAACTTGGTGAGGATGCCGTTTTTGCGGGGTTAAGGGCTTTTAAGGTTTCAAGGTAAAGGGTTAGCAAGTTTGATTTTGCCCCCGATTTTTATTATTTTTACAAAAATTTTGCAGGAAAACCCAAAAGTTTTTGATTTTTATGGAGAAAATAAAGGTTAAATTGCCTGATAATAGTGTTTTGGAGGTAGATAAAGGGACGACACCTTTGCAGATAGCTGAAATTTTAAGCAAGCGGCTTGCTAAGGATGCAGTTGCGGCAAAAGTTAACGGTGTTGTGATAGATCTTACTCGTCCACTTGAGGAGGATTGCGAACTTCAAATCTTGACTTTTGATGATCCTGAAGGTAGGGAAGTATTTTGGCATAGTTCAGCTCACCTTATGGCACATGCGATTGAAGAACTTTTCCCAGGTGCAAAGTTTGGCGTTGGTCCACCAATTGAAGATGGATTTTATTACGATGTTGATGTTGATAAACCGCTTACAGTGGAAGATCTTGCTAAAATTGAGGAAAAGATGAAAGAGCTTGCACAAAGGGATGAGCCTTATGTTAGAAAAGTTGTCACGAAAGAAGAAGCGCTTGAATTTTTTAAAAAGAAGGGCGATCCATATAAAGTTGAAATCATAGAGCAAATTGAGGATAATGATATAATAACCTTATATAGCGAGGGAAGTTTTACTGATCTATGTCGTGGCCCGCATTTGCCATCAACTGGGAAGATAAAATATGTTAAGTTGCTAAGCATTGCGGGAGCTTATTGGCGTGGCGATGCAAAGAATAAAATGTTGCAGAGGGTTTATGGCGTTGCTTATCCGAAAAAGGAACTCCTTGATGAGCATCTAAGACGACTTGAGGAGGCGAAGAAAAGGGATCACAGACGGCTTGGGAAGGAGCTTGAGCTTTTTGTTTTTCATGATATTGCTCCAGGTGCACCTTTTTGGTTGCCTAAGGGGATGATCATTTTCCGTGAGCTTGAGAAATTTATTCGTGAAGAACTCGACAAGCGTGGTTATGAGGAAATTTCAACTCCAATCCTTGTAAAGAAAGATCTATGGGAGAAATCGGGACATTGGGAGCATTACAAAGAAAATATGTTTGTGCTTGAAGTTGAAGATGAAATTTATTCTTTAAAGCCGATGAATTGCCCTGAGAGTACGTATGTCTATAAGATGCGAACAAGGAGCTATAGAGATTTACCACTGCGACTTGCGGAGATAGGAAGATTACACAGGAATGAAATTTCGGGTGCTCTTGGTGGAATGTTTCGCGTTAGGCAAATAACGATGGATGATGCGCATATTTATTGTAGGCCAGATCAAATTTTAAACGAGATAAATGAGCTAATTGATTTTATAAATTATGTTTACGGAATTTTCAAGTTTCAACCAGCGTATTATCTTTCAACGAAGCCTGATAACGCAATGGGAGATCCAGCCTTGTGGGAGCAGGCTGAACAAGCGTTGAAGATGGCACTTGAGCAAAACGGGATAAAGTATGGGTTAAAAGAGAAAGAAGGGGCATTTTACGGTCCTAAAATAGATGTTCAAATTAAGGATGCGCTTGGCAGAGATTGGCAGGTTGCAACGATTCAGCTTGACTTTGTGATGTTGCCTGAAAGATTTGATTTAACTTACATTGATGTTGATGGCCAACCGAAGCGACCAGTTGCAATTCATAGAGCGATATTTGGTTCTTTTGAAAGATTTGTTGGGATTTTGACTGAACATTTTGCAGGTAATTTCCCGGTTTGGCTTGCGCCAGTTCAAGTTGCGGTTTTGCCGATAACTGATGCACAAAACGATTATGCAAAAACAATTTGGGAGAAACTTAAACAGCAGAAAATTCGGGCGGAAATCGATTTGAGAAATGAGAAGATAACTTACAAGATAAGGGAAGCAGAGACCAAAAAGATTCCATATATGCTTATAATTGGTGAGAAAGAGAGAACAAGTGGGACAGTTTCGATAAGAAGGCATGGCAAGGGAGATCTTGGAGTGTTTGATTTGGAAAGTTTTATATCCCGAATTAAATTTGAGATAGAAAGCAAAGTTGTGGAGTGAGTGATGAGCTTTTATGAGATACTTACGCTTGGTGGAGTGATGGCGACAATTCTTGGCATATTTTTAACTTTGTATGCAATTATAAACAATAAAACTTTGAAAGCTGAGGCAAGGAACACGAACGAGCTTATAAATCAATTCAGGAAGGAACATCACGAGACAGTGCGAATTATGTCCGGAAATCTTGATGAGTTTAGAAAAGAGCATCGTGAGACGATGCGAGTTATGTTGGAAAATCTTGAAGAGTTCAGGAAGGAGCATCGCGAGACGATGCGGATTATGTTGGAGAATCTCGATGAGTTTAGGAGGGAGCATCGTGAAACGATGCGGGTTATGTTGGAAAATCTCGAAGAGTTTAGGAAAGAGCATCGCGAGACAATACGAGTTATGTCTGAAAAGCTTGATGAGTTCAGAAAATCGCATGAGGAAACCATTAGATATATTGCAAATTTGATTGTCACAAACGGTGAGAGGACGAGACAGCAAATAAGGAAAAAAGCAAAGCGTTAAATTTCAAAACAACAAGGGGAGCTGCCATAGAGAAAGAATTACGCGTTAATGAACAAATCAAGGTCCCACGAGTTAGAGTAATAGATGAAAATGGGCAGTCAATTGGTATAATGAGCACGCGTGACGCGTTAAGGTTAGCTGAGGAGAGAGGTTATGATCTTGTTGAAGTTGCTCCCCAGGCTAATCCGCCTGTTTGCAGGTTGATGGATTATGGGAAGTACAAGTATGAAAAGCAAAAGGAAGAGAAGCTTCACAAAAAGCAAAGAGCAGCTGCTGTTCTGAAAGAGTTGAGGTTTCATCCAAATATGGGCGAGCATGATTTTCAGTTTAAAGCGCGTCATGCGAGAGAATTCATACTTGATGGACACAAGGTTAAAGCGCAGGTTATTTTTAAAGGTAGAGAAATTTTGCACACGGAGTTTGGAGAAAAGATATTAAAAAGATTGATCGAGTTTTTATCCGATGTTGCACGGGTTGAACAAGATATAAAGCTTGAGGGAAGTTCAATGAGTGTTTTATTTGCACCGGATAAAAGGAAAATTCAGATGTTAAAAGAGCAGGAAGAAAAAAATAAACAATCTGGAGGACAAAAGAGCAATGCCGAAGGTGAAGAGCAATCGCGCAGCAATGAAGCGCTTTAAAGTTACAGCGACTGGAAAGATAAAAAGACAAAAAGCTGGTAGAAGTCACCTTGCTACAGGTAAATCAAGAAAAAGAAAAAGGCAGCTTCGCAAGCCAACGCTTGTGCATCCATATGAAGAGAAAAGAATTAAACAATTGATTCTGGCTTGATTTTTTAAAATTAAATTTGGTGAGTGAAAAGATGAGAGCAACAAATAAACCTGCTTCAAGGAGAAGGAGAAAGAAGATACTTGAAAGGGCGAAAGGATTCTGGGGAATGCGTGGCAATACCCTAAGGCAAGCTAAAGATCATGTTGCAAAGGCACTTCAATACTCATATCGCGACAGAAGAACAAAGAAGCGAGAATTTAGAAGACTTTGGATAGCAAGGATAAACGCAGCAGCAAGATTAAATGGAACCACTTATTCAAAACTTATTTCAGCTTTAAGAAAGAAGCAGGTTGAAATTAATCGAAAGATGCTAGCTGATCTTGCTGTGAATAATCCTGATGCTTTTTCAGAAGTCGTGAAATTTGCATTTAGTTAAAATTTTGCTCCCATCATTCGGGTTATTTGATGTTGTTTAATCCCGAAGATGGGAGTTTTTTTATTTGAATTGACAAATTTGAACAAAGATCGGCATAAATTGAAAATGATTAATCAGATTGAAGAAGTTAAAAAGAAGTTCCTTGAGGAAATTGAAACCGTAAAAGACGAGAAACAGCTTGAGGAATTTAGAGTCAAATACCTTGGGCGAAGGGGGATAATTCAAACATTATTTGATAAGCTTAAAGAAATTCCACGCGAGGAAAAACCAACGATTGGGAAATTTTTAAACGAATTTAAAGAACTTGCGCAGATAAAATTTGATGAGAAAAGGAAAGAAATTGAAAGTGGGAAACGAAAGGTTGGTGAGTTAGTTGACTTAACGATTCCGGGTAGGTTTAAATACACCGGTAGAAAGCATCCGCTTACGCAGACACTTGAAGAAATAAAGAAAATTTTTGTCGCGATGGGTTTTGAAATTGCTTCAGGTCCGGAGATTGAAGATGACTATCACAATTTTGAGGCACTTAATATCCCCCCTGAACATCCGGCGAGAGATATGCAAGATACGTTTTTTATCAAAGAGAATATAATTCTGCGAACCCACACATCGCCAGTTCAAATAAGGGTTATGGAATCAAAACAACCGCCAGTTAGAATCATTGCCCCGGGAAGGGTTTACAGGAATGAGGCAATAAGTGCAAGAAGCTATTGTTTATTTCATCAAGTTGAGGGTTTGTATGTTGATGAAGGTGTTTCTTTTGCGGAATTGAAGGGGACATTGCTTTCATTTGCAAAACAAATGTTTGGAAGTAGTGTCAAGTTGAGGTTCAGGCCAAGTTTTTTCCCATTCACTGAACCAAGCGCGGAAGTTGATGTAAGTTGCTTTATCTGTGGGGGCAAGGGCTGTAGGGTTTGTAAATACGGTGGATGGCTTGAAATTCTTGGTTGTGGTATGGTTGATCCAAATGTTTTTAAGTTTGTTGGTTATGATTCTGAAAAATACACCGGCTACGCCTTTGGGATGGGAGTTGAAAGAATAGCAATGTTGAAGTATGGAATTGATGACATAAGATTGTTTTATGAGAACGATTTTAGGTTCCTTGAGCAGTTTTAGTTTTGAAAATAAAATTAGACTTTGAAAGTGAAGATTTCGCACAAGTGGTTGAAAAATTATATTGATCTTGAAGCAGAGCCTGAAGAGGTCAAGGAGAAACTTACAATGCTTGGGCTCGAGGTTGAAAGTGTTGATTATCCTGGGGAAAAGTTTAAGAATTTTTATGTTGGTGAAGTTCTTGAAGTTAGCAAGCATCCGAACGCGGATAAATTAACAGTTTGTAGAGTTAGGGTTGGGAAAGATACTCTTCAGATAATTTGTGGCGCGCCGAATGTCGCTGCGGGTCAAAAAGTCCCTGTTGCTTTGGTAGGTGCAGTTATCCCGCGAAATCAACATGACCCGGAGGGGAAGCCGTTTGTTTTAACGAAAGCGAAAATCCGCGGGGTTGAATCATACGGGATGATTTGTTCGGAATTTGAACTTGGGCTTGGGGATGATAAGGAGGGGATAATGGTTCTTGAACCCAATGCGCAAGTTGGTCAACCGCTTGCGGAATATTTTGGGCTTGACGATGTTATTTACGATATTAGCGTAACTCCAAATCGCCCAGATTGTTTAAGTCATATCGGGGTTGCTCGTGAGCTTGCGGTTGCTTTCGGATTGAAGCTAAAAAAACCCGAATTTAAGGTTGTTGAATCCGACAAGCGAATTACAGATTACGCTTCTGTTGAAATTATTGATACATTAAACTGTCCAAGGTATGCAGCGAGGGTTGTTTTAAATGTTAAGGTTGAACCTTCCCCGAAATGGTTGCAGGATTACCTTAGGGCTGTTGGTTTAAGGCCGATAAATAACATTGTTGATATAACTAATTTCGTTCTTTATGAAGTTGGTCATCCACTCCATGCGTTTGATTATGATAAATTAGCGGGGCATAAAATTGTTGTTAAGTGCGCTAATGATGGAGAAGTTTTTATAACGCTTGATGGTAAGGCGAGGGTGTTAAGAAAAGACACCTTAATGATATGCGATGCTGAAAAGCCAGTTGCAATTGCAGGTGTAATGGGAGGAGCCAATACAGAGATAACAGATGAAACCAAAAATGTTCTGATTGAGAGCGCCTATTTTAACCCAATTAGCATAAGAAGAACTTCAAAATATCTCGGTTTATCAACAGATGCATCATACAGGTTTGAAAGGGGCGCTGACCCTGAAGCAGTGATATGGGCGGTGAACCGAGCAGCTCAACTTATGGCTGAAATCGCTGGCGGCGAAGTTCTTCAGGGCGTAATTGATGTTTATCCAGTTGAGATTAAACCTAAAGTTGTTAGCCTAAGGTTTTCAAGGTTGAATTCCGTTATCGGGTTTGAATTTTCGCAGGATGATGTTGTAAAAATACTTGAAGGGCTTGAACTTGAGATTTTAAATCGTGATGAAAAAAGTTTAACTGTAAAAGTTCCAACTTTTAGAGTTGACATTGAGAGGGAAATTGACCTAATTGAGGAGGTTGCAAGAGTTTATGGGTATGATAGAATTCCCGATAAAATGCGATCCGTGGTTCATTTTTCTACCGAGAAGGTAAAGGTAGATTTCCATAATTTTGTTCGTGAAAGGTTGATCGGGGCTGGCTTTAAAGAGGTCGTGACAAACAGCATGCTTGACGAAGAAAAAGCAAGTCTTCTCGGAGAAAATTTTGTCAAGGTTTTAAATCCGTTGAGCCGA
>NZ_CZVS01000052.1:0-14283 GCF_001535985.1 Candidatus Kryptonium thompsonii
TGGCGGAATGATGAGGCATGGGATACCTGAGTTTAGGTTGTCGAGGGGTATAATAGAAAAGGAAATTAACAAAATTTTGGGGCTCGGTGTTGAGATAAGAACACTCACGCCCTTAACGAAAAATTTTGGAATTAAAGAATTAAAAGAGGAATTTGATGCGATATTTATCGCTGTTGGGACGCAAGAAGGAAGGGAAATGAATGTTGAAGGAGCAAATCTTGATGGCATTATAAAAGCGATTGATTTTTTGGTAAATGTTAATAACGGTTATAGAGTTGAGCTTGGGGAAAAAGTTGTCGTAATTGGAGGTGGGTTTGTTGCGTTTGACGCTGCGAGGACTGCTTTGAGAATGGCAGTTGAGATGGAAGAGAAGGAAAAATTGGGGAATGGCTCAACATATACCATCGTTATGGATGCTGCAAGGACCGCGCGAAGGGCTGGGGTTTTGGAAATTCACATCGCAAGTTTGGAGTCGTTCGAGGAGATGCCAGTGTTAAGAACTGCTCAGGGGAAAGAGGAATTTGAAGAGGCTGTTAAAGAGGGGATCATCTTTCATCCGCAAAGAGGGGTTAAAAGATTTATTGGCGAGAATGGAAAGGTTAAAGGGATTGAATTTATTGGGGTTAAAAGAACTTATGATGAAGATGGCAGATTCAATCCGATCTTCGATGAGAGTATAAGTGAATATATGGAAGCTGATACGGTCATACTTGCGATAGGGCAAAGACCGAATTTGAACTTTATAAAGCCAGAGGATGGGATTGAACTTACCGCAGCTGGGACGATAAAGGTAGATCGTGAGACACTTGCGACGAGTGTTCCTGGTGTTTTCGCTGGAGGTGATGTCGCATTTGGACCGAGGAATTTAATTGACGCAATTGCAAATGGGAAACAAGCTGCGATATCAATTGATAATTATTTAAGGGGATTAAAAACGAAGAAAGTTTTCAATCTTTCGATTGAAAAGATTAGAAAGCAGGATTACTCAACATATGTTGGTTATGAGATAACACCGAGGAAAGCACCCGATGTTATTCCAATCGATAGAAGAACTGGGGTGGCTGAAGTTGAAATGAATTACACCGAAGAACGGGCAGTTGAGCAAGCGAAAAGATGTTTGCTGTGTCATATCCAAACAATTTATGATGCTGAGAAATGCGTTTTGTGCGGTGCTTGTGTTGATGTTTGCCCTGAATATTGTTTGAAGCTTGTTCCAATTGAGGAGATTGAACTTGAAGACGAGGTGAAGGAAAAACTTTTACAGCATTATCAATTTACTGACGATGTTCCATTATCCGCTATGATCAAGGACGATGAGAAATGCATAAGGTGTGGTTTGTGTGCCATCATTTGTCCGACCGATGCAATGACGATGGAAAGGATGTATTATGTTGAGCAAGAAATAGTTGAGGATTAAAAAATAAAAAATTTGTTGGAGGGAGCATGAAACTTGACAGGAGAGAATTCTTGAAAAATTTAGGGATCGGTTCTCTACTTTTGGCTCTTGCAGGGCAGATTTATACATGGGTGAGGTCATTGTTTCCAAATGTAAGTTATGAGGGGACAAGGCGGGTTAAACTTGACGAACCTGATAAAATTCCTGATGGTGTAACTTTTATCGATGATATCAAGACATACATATTTCGTGAGGGTAAAACATTTTATGCGATCTCAGCAGTCTGCACACACCTTGGCTGTACGGTTAAGTATGTTGGTCTTTCAAAGCCAAAAGTTGTGAAAATAGGGGGAAAAGAGGTTGAGGTAAAATGGGAATTTCATTGCCCATGCCATGGATCGAAGTTTTATGGCGATGGGACTAATTATGCTGGACCTGCGCCAAGGCCACTTGATTGGGTTAAGGTTGAGGTTTCCCCTGAAGATGGTAAACTTGTCGTCGATTTGGGTAAAAAAGTATCACAAAACTATAAGTTAACAGTGTAAAATAAAACTGGGTATTTTATGGCTGAAGTTAAAGTTAACGGCAAAAAATTAACGAAACGAAGTTTGTTTTGGACATGGGCACCGAGGTCTGAAAAGGAAGCTGGTGATTCAATCGTTCGCAATCTTTTGCTTCACTGGTTTCCAGCGAAAGTTACATTAAAAAGTTTATCTTGGGGATATTCGCTTTGGCTTGGAACTATAACAGCTACGTTGTTTTTGATACTGACTTTGACAGGTGTTGTTTTAATGTTTCTGTATGTTCCTTCTGTTGAAAGGGCATATCAAAGTGTTAAGGACATAGAGTATGTTGTCTCGTTTGGATGGTTTATAAGAGCGATGCATAGAAATTCTGCGCATTTGATGGTTGCGTTTGTTTTTCTTCATATGGTCAGGGTATTCTTGACAGGGGCGTATAAAAATGGCATTGGTGTTGGTCAAAACAGACCGTTAAATTGGATTGTCGGTGTCATTCTTCTTCTTATAACTTTGTTTCTTTCATTCACAGGTTATCTTTTGCCTTGGGATCAGCTTGCTTTTTGGGCTATAACGGTTGGAACAAATATCGCTAAAAATGCTCCAATTGTGGGCGAGTGGATAAGGTTTGTTCTTTTGGGTGGGCATGAGATTGAGCAAAATGCTTTGATAAGATTTTATGTGCTTCATTGTTTCTTTTTGCCTGCTGCGGTTTTAATACTTTTCTCATATCATATGTGGAGGATAAGAAAGGACGGAGGACTTGCGTGTGTTGATAACCTTGTGCTAAGTCAGAAGAAAGAAAAAGTTAAGGATGGGATGAAAAGTAAGACATATTCTTTGCTTGGGTTGACGGCTGGGAGAACAGTTCAAGTTGAGACAAGTTTGATTGACGAGGAGAAATATACTGTTAATTCAGTGCCGTTTTTAATTCGTAGAATTGGGCTTGTTATGCTTGGGACATTTGTTTTTGTTGTTTTGATAAGTTTGTTTATTCATGCGCCACTTGAAGAACCAGCGAATCCAAATGTGACGCCAAACCCTGCAAAGGCGCCTTGGTATTTCCTATGGTTGCAGGAGCTTGTGGCTATAACGACGATAAGGATAGGTGGTTTTGTTTTAAATGGTGCACTTGTAGGTGGAATTTTAATTCCAGGAATTTTGGTGATTTTGCTTGCTATATGGCCATATCTTGATAAAAGTTCAAATCTTAGCACTGGGGTTTGGTTCAGCAAAGAAAGAATGAGACAAAATATAGTTTTCCTTGTCTTATGTTTCTTGGTGATTGTTTTGATAATCATTGGGACTTATATGAGAGGACCAAATTGGGAGTTTTATTTCCCATGGGAGCCATGGCCTCAATTGCCGAAGAAATTTTAAAAAAAATTAAAAAGTGAAGATGGATAAAAGCAAACTCAAAAAGGATGTAACTATAGTTTATGCTGTGGCGTTAATGGGGCTAATTGTGACCATCATCATGTATATTGGGTATTTTACGCCTGAATGGAAGAAATATCAATCCGAATTTAAACGATATGTCAGTGAGAAGCTGGGGGAAGAGAAGGCGAAAGCGATTGAATTTGGAGTTAAGCAAATTTATGTTAAGGAGCTCAACAGAGTTGATAGATGTATAACTTGCCATATGGGGTATGAATGGAAGGGGCTTGAAAATGCGCCCAATCCGTTTAAAACTCATCCAAAGGAAATTCTTGATAAGCATCCGCTCCAAAAATATGGATGCACGATATGTCATGGCGGTCAAGGGTATGCGTTAAATAAAGAAGAAGCTCATGGTTTCATTGAACATTGGGAGGAACCGCTGCTTGGGAAAGAACTTGAGGATATTTACAGACCGCCGGATAGAAAGGTTTTATTGCAGATGAATTGCAATATATGCCATCGATATGATACATTGACACCTGGGGCTGATTATATAAACTATGCTAAAAAACTTGTAAAGGAAAAAGGTTGTCGTGCGTGTCATAAAATTAACGGTCGTGGTGGGGTAATAGGGCCTGATCTTACTTATGAGGGGGATAAAGCGCCGGAGCAATTTGATTATTCAAGAATTGGTGGTTACAAATCCGTCTTTGCATGGCATGTCGCACATTTTAAAAATCCCAAAATGGTTTCTCCAGAAAGTATAATGCCCGAGATGGGGTTTGGCTCGAGGGAAGCGATAGCTTTAACACTTTTAACGATGAGTTGGAAAAAGGTTAATCTACCTCCTGAGTATTATCCGCAATCTTATACTGCGCTCGCTGATTTGCCGACGCCTGAAGAAATTGAGAAAGAAAGGCAGATGCGAGAGGGAGAAGGTGCTTTCTTTGTAAATAAAGGATGTTTTGTATGCCATTCAATTTCTGTATTTGGGATCGAATCCGCTGCTAAAATTGGGCCTGATCTTAGCAATGCTCTCGAAGATGTCCAGAGTAGATTCGGGAAGACACTTGAAAACTTCATTAAGGAACCCACAGGAACGATGTCTATTGTTTTGGGTAGTCAAATTATGTTGACTGATTCTGAAAAGGTGCAAGTGGTTGAACTCCTAACGAAAGCGTATGAGAAATACCGCAAACAACAATTAACCTCAAAACATTAAAAATTAAAGGAGGCGTAGAGCCATGAGAAGCCAAATTCAAATCGCATTAGGCATTTTAGTTATTTTCATCGCTGTCGCACTTGTTTTCCACAGTTGTAAACCTGGTAAAGAAGCTGTAAAAGGTGAAGCAGCGGAAGCTGCGCTTGCAACTTATGTTCCGCCGGGTGACCTTGATGAATTTTATCTCTTCTATTCCGGTGGTCACTCAGGACAGATTTTCGTGGCGGGAATTCCATCGATGAGGCACATTTGTACAATCCCTGTATTCACTCCTTATCCATCTACAGGTTATGGTTTTGACAAAGAGACAAAGGAAATGCTTGGTGGTTACACTTGGGGAGATGCACATCATCCTGCATTAAGTGAGACAAATGGTGAATATGATGGTAGATGGCTTTTCATCAATGATAACGCAAATAATAGGATTGCGAGGATTGATCTTAGAGAGTTTAAGACAAAGCAAATTCTTGGTCCAATTCCGAACCTTTCGGGGAACCATGGTTCTACCTTTGTAACCGAGAACACCGAATATGTCACGATAGCAACAAGGTTTTCAGTTCCGATTCCCAAGGGGACTTATGTTCCGGTTGAAGAATATGCAAAAAGATATCATGGCATAGTTGCTCTCGTTGAAGTTGATCCCAAAACGGGTGAAATGAGAATGGACGATAAGCATGGATTCCAAGTTCTGATGCCACCGTTTAACTTTGATCTTGGTGATGCTGGAAAGGGTCCAAGCCATGGCTGGGTTTTCTGGACATGCTATAACTCTGAAAGAGCAACTGGAATACTTGAGATCACAGCTTCACAAAATGATCGCGATTATATCGCTGCTGTTAACTGGAAGAAAGCCGAGGAATATTTGAAGGCTGGGAAGTATAAACTCATCTCTGGAGTTAGGGTGATTGATCCAAAAGAGGCACCTGGAGTTGTTTATCTTATGCCATGTGCGAAGTCACCGCACGGTGTTGATGTTAGCCCGGATGGAAAGTGGATCGTTGGTAGTGGAAAATTGCAGAGCATAACGACGGTTTATAACTTTGAGAAAATGCTTAAGGCTATTGAAAATAAAGATTTTGTTGGAGAAGAAGATGGAATCCCAGTGTTAAGATATGAAAGCGTGCGCGAGGCTGAGGTTCCAGTTGGGCTTGGTCCACTTCATACTCAATTTGATGATCAAGGTTATGCTTATACATCACTTTTCGTTGAGAGCGCAATCGCGAAGTGGAAGCTTGGGACATGGGAAGTTGTTGATAAAATCCCGATTGCTTACAATATTGGGCACCTTTGTGTTCCTGAAGGCGATACCAAGAAGCCCGCGGGCAAATATGTTATCGCTTTGAACAAACTTTCACATGGAAGACATCTTCCAGTTGGACCGAGCCAGCCTGAAGCATCACAATTGATAGATATAACTGGCGAGAAGATGAGATTGCTTTATGACGCTTTCACAGAGCCTGAGCCACACTATGCTCAAGCGATAAGAGCCGACAAATTAAAAGATAAGGTTTTTGAGGTTTATCGGAAAGGGATTGAGAACACGAAACCAAATGCGATATGGGATGAGAAAGATGCGAAGATAGTTAGAAAAGGGAACACAGTTGAGGTTTGGATGATTGCTGTCAGGTCAAGATTCCAGCCGTGGAAGATTGAAGTTAACCAGGGTGATAAAGTTATAATTCACCTGACAAACATTGAGCAAACGACGGATGAGATTCATGGTTTTGCAATTTGTGAATACGACATAAACGTTGTTGTTGACCCCGGTGAGACTAAGACAATTGAATTTGTCGCGAATAAACCTGGCGTGTTCCCATTCTATTGCACTAATTTCTGTTCAGCTTTACATCAGGAGATGCAAGGTTACTTGCTTGTCAAGCCAAGAGGTGGAGCAGGTGTAGCACAAAGATAAACTTATATTGAGGTGGCCCTAATTAGGGTCACCTCTTCCTTTAAAAAAAATTAAGGAAACTACAATGGAGCGCATACTTCAAAAGTGGGAAAAATTCCAGGATACACCTTTAAACTTGAAATCAAGAATAGCACTTTTAATTTCTGTCCTATTTCTTCTTGCGGTTTTTTTCTTCCCCTTGTGGAGAATGCAATTTTTTGCGACTTTTTATCCTGATGGTTTAAAACTTTACATTTACTCCTACAAACTTGAAGGCGGGAAAACAGCTGGCAGAGATGATCTTCGGGAAATTAACACACTTAATCATTACATTGGAATGAAACCTTTATCTCAAAGCGATTTCCCAGAGTTTACATATCTTCCTTTTGTTTTCGGTGCACTTGGACTTCTTGTGTTAAGGGCTATTATTCTTGGTAAGGTTTCAACGCTTATTGATCTGATAGTAATGTATTCTTATATTGGAATTTTTTCGATCCTTGACTTTTATAACAAGCTTTATACCTATGGACACAATCTCGCGCCAGATGCTCCGATTAAAGTTCAGCCGTTTACGCCACCGCTTTTTGGAAAAAAGATGATAGCACAATTTACCGTTTATAGTTATCCAAGTCTCGGTTCATTAGGACTTTTTCTTTCGCTTATAGTTCTTGTTATTGCTTTGTTTTTAACATTAAGAGAAGTTAAACCATCAGAATGAGAAAATTTTGGGGACATATTTTTTTAATTTTGTTAATTGTGAACTCATTAAACGCCGATGTTTTGAAAGTTGGGAAGAATTACGAATTTAAGAGTATAAAAGAGGCGCTTCAATTTGCGAAACCACATGATACGATTTATGTTTACGGTGGAGAATATTACGGAAATATCTTTCTTGAAAAACCTGTCGTTTTGATTGGGGTTGGAAGACCTTGGGTAAAGGGTGAAAACTGGGGTAGCACAGTTACGGTGCTTGCAGATTCATGTGTTGTAAATGGATTTAAAATTACTGGCGGTGGGAATCTACTTCAAAAGGAAGACTCTGGGATTTTGTTGAAATCATCATTTAATGTGATTGAGAATAATCTTCTTGAGGATGTTTTATTTGGCATTTACTTTTTTGCTGCAAATAATAATGTCGTCAGGCATAACACAGTTATCGGTCGACCCTATCTTGGAATTGGGGAAAGAGGTAGTGGGTTACACATTTGGAATTCAAGAAATAATTTGGTCGAGGAGAATTTTATTACGAAGGTGAGAGATGGGATGTATATTCAAGAGTCTGCAAATAACTTGATCAGGAAAAATTACGCAACGGATTTAAGATACGGGATACATTATATGTTTTCTGATTCAAATTCATTTGAGGAGAATGTTTTTATTGATAATGTTGTTGGTGGGGCTGTAATGTATTCAAGGCACATTTACTTCAGGCGAAATATATTTGCGAGAAACAGAGGATTTAGTTCGTATGGACTTTTGCTTCAATCATGCGACTATTGCGTTGCGGAAGAAAATTATATACTTGATAATTCAATCGGGCTTCATTTTGAAGGCACGAATTATAATATAGTCAGGCGCAATTTAGTTCAAAATAATGATCTTGCCATTGCTCTTTTTGCAAGTGCGAACTATGATAAAATTTACGAGAATAACTTTATCGGAAATCTCGCTTTGATAAGAACTATTGGTAATCCAAAAACGGTATCATTTAGTTATCAAGGCAGAGGGAATTATTGGGATGGTTTTCTTGGTTATGATCTTGACGATGACGGCGTTAGCGATGTTAAATTTAAATTAACAAATGTATTTGAGGATATTCAAGGTAAATATCCAGTAATTCAACTTTACCTTTCAAGCCCATCTGCGAGGGCGATTGAGATCGCTGAAAGAACGATGCCAATTGTTAAATCATTTAAAATTTATGATGAACATCCGTTGATGCGAAAGGTTGAGATTCCAAACTTGTCATATCTTGTTAAAAGGGGTGAAGCTGAAAAAATCGAAAGTAAAAGAATCGCCTTTATGGGGACAGGTTTTGTTTTCTTGTGTGCCTCTGTCCCTTTTTTGATCGTTTTCTTCAAATCAAAGAAATTAAGAAAGTTATATGCTATCGGTTAAAGGTTTGAGAAAATCGTTTAAAAATGTGGTAGCTGTCAACGGTGTGAGTTTTGATGTTGGGGAAAATGAGACAGTTGTTTTGCTTGGACCAAATGGTAGCGGGAAAACCACAACGCTTAAATCGATCGTTGGACTCGTCATCCCAGATGAAGGTGAGATTTATGTGAATGGGATAAATGTTCGGGTTAACCCTAAGGAGGCAAGAGGTTATTTAAGTTTTTTACCCCAGAGGATTTCTTTATATGAGAATTTAAAAGTTGTGGAAATACTTGAGTTTTTTAGAAAGTTAAGAAATTTACCTATTCAAAGGGTGGAATATGTGATTGAGATGCTCAACTTGAGGGATATACTTGGGAAATACGCAAGGGAGTTATCTGGGGGCAATATTCAACGGCTTGGGATTGCAATTGCTCTTATGCCTGATGTTCCAATTTTAATTCTTGATGAGCCTACGCTGAGTTTAGATCCCGAAGGAGTTATGAGGTTTAAATCTTTGCTTTCTTCGCTAAAAAAGGAAGGGAAGACAATTCTTTTTACAACTCACCTTTTAAATGAGGTTGACGAACTTGCGGATAAAGTTGGGATTCTTGTCAGTGGGAAATTGATAACATTTGAAAGCGCATCTGAACTTAAGAGAAAGTTAAAGTTTGAATCCAAAATTTATTTGATTGTTAAAAATATGAAAGATGAATTTGTCGATCTTGCGTATAATTTTGGGGCAATGGAGGTCAAGAGAAATGGAACGAGCATGATCGTGAGGGCTGATTCAAGCAAGATCCTTGACATAATTTTCAATCTCAAGGAAAATGGGGCACAAATTGAGAATTTTCAAACATCAAGTCAGTCGTTTGAATCAATTTATCAGAAATTGGTAGAAGAACATGAAAGCAGGAATTAAAACAATTTTAATTTCACTTTTAACTTTTTTAATCTATTCATGTTCGCGAGAAATGAAACCTGAGGAAATCGAGCCACACGACATTTGTTACCTTTGTAAGATGGCAATTTCTCAACTTAACTTCGCCACTGAAATTGTGACCCCGAATGGTGAGGTTTATAAGTTTGATGATATTGGCTGTATGATTGAATTTAAAAAGATGCAAGGTTTGCCAGAGGGTTCGGTGATGTTCGTTCGTGATTTTTATACAAAGGAATGGGTAAGAATTGAAAATGCTTATTTTGCTATGTCCGAAAAAATTCAAACCCCGATGAATTATTTTGTTGCAACATTTAAAACGAGGGAGTCGTTGGAGAAATTTTTAAATGAATACGGTGGTGAGGAATTTCCTTATGAACAGCTTGAAATCAAAATTTTGAAGTAAGATGAAAGGAAACGCTATTTACACGATTGCTGAAACAGAAGTTATCGTGGGTGTGAGGAACAAGTGGACGCACATTTTTACATTGATATTTACAATTCTTGTTCTCGGCATTTCTTATTTTGGTTTAAGCGCGAGTGGTTATACTGGAAGTATGCAAGATTTTTCGAGGACCACATTAAGTTTGCTTAACCTTGTTTTGTATATTATCCCACTTGTTTCGCTCGTGATTGGTGTTATTAGCTTCTCCAGCGATGGTAGATTTAACGAACTGATATTTGCTCAACCTTTAAATCGTTGGGAAATTTACATTGGCAAGTTGCTTGGTCTTATGATCATCATTTTTTCATCTATGGCTTTGGGTTTTGGTATAAGTGGGTTCATCATTTTGTTTAGGGTTGGTTCGGAAGGCGTATTTAGATATTTTGTTTTTGTTCTGCTTTCAAATTTGCTCGCTTTCATCTTTCTTGGGATTTCGGCTTTTATATCTGCCTTAGCAAAGCAAAGGGGTCGGGCTTTTGGGATTTCAATTCTTGTTTGGTTCACTTTTCTAATCTTTTATGATTTGGTGATAATCGGTGCGACAACTTTGTTAAGGGGGAAGTTGGCAGCTAAATTCGCGATGATTTCACTTCTTGGGAATCCAGTTGATATCGTTCGTGTGTTAAGTTTGATAACTTTGAATTCCCCTGAAATTTTTGGACCTGCTGGGGCTGCGTTTTTGAAGTTTTTAGGTGGAAGTCTTCAAGCGTATGTGGTTTTAATTCTTGTTTTACTTCTGTGGTTCATTTTCTCTGTTTTTTTAGCAGTTAAAATTTTTTCAAAACAAGACATAACTTAAAACAAATTTGTGGAGGAGAAAATGAAGAAGGTAATTTTTATCTTAACAAGTTTGGTTTTCACACTTAGCATCGCACTTGCACAGGGGCAAAAGGATTGGAAGACAACGTGTGAAAAGCAGTATAATGATAACCTTGCGGTTAAACAAGTTGTTTTGAACTTACTTGATCAAGTGAAGAAATCAGAACAAACTGATGTCGTTAAGAAAGATGTGGCTGATGCACAATATTGGATAAATCTCGGCGATGAGATAATGAATAAGCAAAAAGCAAGAATGGACAAAGGTGAATATAACGAAGATGTCTTTACACAGCTTGGTTATGCGTGGAGATATTATGTCGAGGCGGGGACGAAATTAACAGTCGCTTTGAATAGTTTGAGTGTTAAGGTTAAAAAGAAAGGAAGTTAAGATTTTAAAACTTTCTTTATGTCTTTTGGGGGATATGTTTTTATATCCCCCGCTTTTAATGGTTAAAGAATTATGAACTGACAAGCGGTGTTGAAATGTTTGATAAATAGTATGGCTTCTATTTTACTTGTTTTCATCATGTTTTTGAATTATGGGTCGCAGATATTTTATAAACATCATCATCACGGAGATATTTGTCATTGTAATGAAAATTGTGGGTGTGGTTGTAAGGGTAAAGTTGTTGTTAATTTGATAAATTCGGTTTGCTTTGATTCTGAAGGATGTGGTTGTAAAAAGGGGCAGATCGTTTCTAAATCTCCTACGGAAGAAGGGCTTATCATTGTTGAGAATAAATTTTCATTTTCATTTCGAGATCCCTTCCTTGCATTTTCTGAAGTTTTAAAATTCTTACCAATTCAATCTGACATATTTCACCCTCCTGAGGAGGAATTGTAGGTAAATATCTGATAATTCCCAATTGATTAAAAACTTGAATTTTAAAAAATTAAACTCAGGAGGAGTGCTATGCGAATTAAGTTTTTAGCTCTCATAGCCTTAATTTTTACCATTTCACAAAGCTATTTTGCTCAAGAGAAAGGCTTGATTCGCGGTTTTGTTTATGATTCTAAAGCTAAATATCCGCTTGTAAATGCGAATGTTTGGCTTGAAGGTACAAATCGCGGTGATGTTACGGATTTCAAAGGTTATTTTGAGATTAAAAATCTTGAGCCAGGGAATTACACTGTTTCTGTTTCCTATGTTGGATATAAGCGTGCAAAAGAAGTGGTTTCGCTTGGCTTAGGTGAAGTTAAGACGCTTGAGATTTACTTAGAGGAGCTACCCTATTTTTCGGTTGAAGAGATTGTAGTTTTTGGCAAGCCTGCTGAAGTATATAATCAGGCTGAGATTGGAGGCAGGGAGATAACGAAGAAGGCGCCACGTGATCTTGGTGAATTTGTCAAAAACTTTTCAAATGTATCAGCAGTAAAAAAAGGTGGATATGCTCTTGACCCTGTTGTTAGGGGTTTGAAATTTGATCAGTTGAACGTTCAAATTGATAATGGTATAAAGATTGAGCCTGCTTGTCCAATTAGAATGGATCCGCCAGCTTCACATGTTCAAGCCGAGGATTTGGAAAAAGTTGAAATTTTAAAAGGACCTTATGCTCTTCGTTATGGTCCAAACTTGGGTGGCGTTCTTAATTTTGTTCTGATAAAGCCGAAAAGATTTGATAAATTTTCAGTTGGAGGGAAGCTTGAGACCGGATATGAAAGTAATTGGAATGGGAAGGTTGCAAAGTTGACTTTGTCAGGTGGTCAAAGATTATTTGATTTTGCGGTGTCGGGTGGAATGAAAGATTATGGAAACTATAAGGATGGTTCAGGAAATCAAGTTCAGGCGGGCTTTAATATAAAAGATTGGTCTGGCAAATTTGGATTTAATCCAGGTGATAACCATAGACTTCAAGTCTCAGTTCGCGGGATATATGCCCGGAATGTTTTCTTTCCAGCCCTTTTAATGGATGAAAGGAGAAGTGATTCAAGGATAATTTCAGCTGATTATGTTTCAAAGAATTTAAGCAGTTTGATTAACGCTATTAATTTGAAGGCTTATTATTCAAAAGTCCATCACATAATGGATAATGAATTTAAACCGACAAGGATGATGGTTGAGGCAGTTACAGATGTTAACACATTGACTCAAGGAGCTCGAGCTGAGGTCGGTTTAATTTTGGGTAAGAGCGTAGTTTATCTTGGCTTTGATTATTCGAAGGTTGAAAAGGATGGATTTAGAACGAGGAAAATGTTGACAGGACCTATGGCTGGGAAGACATTTAAAGACACCGTTTGGCAGAATTCTTATATTTCAAATTTAGGTGTTTTCTCGGAATACAGAACGGGTGTTTATGATTTTAACTTGATATTTTCAGCAAGATATGATTTAAACTACGCCGATGCGAGAACACCCGCTTCATCTTTTGCAGGGCTATTTAGCTCACTTTCATCTAAGCACTATAGTTTCAGCGTGAGCGCTGGAATTGATAAAGCGGTGACATCAAATGTTAAGTTATCAGTTTTGCTTGCTTCAAGTAAGCGAAGCCCGAATATAAGTGAGAGGTATATAAACTTTTTGCCAATTGGACTTGACAACTATGATTATATCGGAAATCCTTTGTTGAAGCCTGAGACGAACAACAGCATTGATTTAATTTTAAACAGCAAAATGCTCGGTGGCGTTGTCAAGGGTGATGTCTTCTATTATTATGTTAAGAATTTTATCAGTGCTAAGGTGAGACCGGATTTAATGCCTAAGAATATGGGGGTCCTTGGGGTGAAGCAATTTATCAATATTGAGAGCGCGAGGCTTTGGGGCTTTGAGATAGGTTATACTTCAACATTTAGCAGGGATTATGGATTTAGCTTGAATATTTTCAGGACAAAAGCCTGGAACGCGGTGACTGATGAGCCCTTGCCAGAAATTCCACCGCTTGAGGCGAGGACGACAATTTATTATAATTTGTTTGGTGGGAAAGTGGTGCCCGAACTTACAGTAAGGGCTGTTGCTAGAAAAAGCGATGTTTCAACAAGTTACGGTGAAACTCAAACACCGGGATTCGTGCTCGTTAATTTTGTGATGAGCATTGACTATTTCAAATTTGTGGATATTTCACTTGGGGTGAACAACTTGTTAAATAAAACCTATTATGAACATCTGAACAGGCGGATACGGACGACAGGTGTCCCGGTCTATGAACCTGGTAGAAGTTTCTTTGTGAACTTAGCAATAAAGCTTGGAGAGTAAAAATGAAGAACAAAATTTTTGCGATTTCAATTTTAATTTTTCTTATACCTTTGGTTGCCCTCGGGCAATCGGCGCTTGATTATCTTAAGCCTGATTTTGGGCGTAAGATCGGTGTGTGTAGCGTCTGTAATATGGATGTCTTTGAGAAAATGATGACGAGCGTTGAAATTTTAGTTGATGATACGGTTTATCATGCCTGCGGGATTGGATGTGCAACCGCTATAATGGAAGGTAAGAATGTAAAAGATGTTAAGGTGGTTGATTTTAAAACTTTTAAATTAGTTGACGCTAAAAAAGCATGGTTTGTCACTGGTAGCGTGATTTCACCAGCGAGAGCCATGTTGCCTGAATTTTCATTCTCAAGCAAAGAGGATGCCGAAAGCTTTTC
>NZ_CZVS01000053.1:0-1119 GCF_001535985.1 Candidatus Kryptonium thompsonii
CTTTGTTTCTTGATGTAAAGGTTGACCCAAAATTGGCACCTGTCTATGCACCGAATATAGGTTTAGCTTTCAGGATGTTATGGTCAGAATAATTACTGGGAAATATAAAGGGCGTTTGTTGAAGCTTGCTAAGGGAAACGATATAAGACCAACTTCTGATAGGGTGAAGGAAGCACTTTTTAATGTTCTCGCAAGTAGGATTAATTTTGAAAACCTTTTAGTTCTTGATTTATTCGCTGGAACTGGTGCACTTGGTTTTGAGGCGCTGAGTAGAGGAGCTGAAAAGGTTATTTTCGTTGACAATCATCGTGGAGCTTTGAGGATGATAAAAGAGAATGCGCAAATGCTCGGTTGCTCTGAAAAAGTTTTTGTAGTTAATGACGACGCTTTAAATTTCATCGAATATACCAATGAGAAATTTGACCTTATCTTTGCAGATCCCCCCTATATGTATCCCCATATTGATAAACTTGTTCACAAAATTTGGGAAAAGAAGTTGTTGAGCGAGATTGGATTCTTTTCACTTGAGCACGATTCGGGTATTGTTTTCACATCTGAAACGACACCTTTTGAGGTTGAAACAAGGAGAGCGTTTGGGAAGACTGCATTCACAATTTTTAAATATAAGGAGTGATGAAAGGTGAAAAGAATTGCAATTTACCCAGGGACATTTGATCCGATAACGAATGGACATATCGATGTGATAGAGCGTGCGTCAAGATTATTTGATAAAGTTATAGTCACCGTCGCAAAGAATGTCGCCAAAACACCACTCTTTACAGTTGAAGAGAGAATCAAAATGATTAAAGAAGTTGTGAAAAATTTTGATAATGTTGAAGTTGATAGTTTTGACGGTCTTCTTGTTGATTACGCAAAGATGAAAAATGCGGTTGCTATAATAAGGGGGTTACGTGCAGTTTCAGACTTTGAGTATGAATTTCAGATGGCTCTGATGAACAGAAAGATATGTGATATAACAACCGTCTTTCTTGTTCCCCACGAGAAATACACATATTTAAATTCGACGATAGTTCGAGAGATAGCTTCATTTGGTGGAGATGTTAGCAACTTCGTTCCGAAGATAGTTGAGAAAATGCTTAAGGAGAAGTTTAAACAAAA
>NZ_CZVS01000053.1:1126-14166 GCF_001535985.1 Candidatus Kryptonium thompsonii
GCGAAATATGAGAAGGAAAGCTTGATGCCGAAACTTTCTGAAAAAATACTTAACTTGGCTGAGTCAGAAACACTACGCATCTCCGCACTTGCAAAAAATATGAAAGCCCAAGGTATTGATGTCGTTTCTTTAAGCGCTGGTGAGCCAGATTTTCCAACGCCTGAGCATGTAAAAGAAGCAGCGATTCAAGCGATTAAAGAAAATTTTACAAAATACACACAAAATCAAGGAATACCGGAGTTAATAAATGCAATAATTGAAAAGTTTCGGCGTGATAATAACATTGAATATAAACCCACCGAGATACTTGTATCAAACGGCGCCAAACATTCAATTTTTAATGCTTTGCAAGCGATATGTAATCCTGGTGATGAAGTGATAATCCCAGCTCCATACTGGGTAAGTTATCCATCGATGGTTGCTCTTGTAGATGCGAAACCGGTTATTTTGAAAACTGATATAAGGTCAAGTTTTAAAATAACCCCAGAACAACTTAAAGAAACAATAACAGAGAAGACGAAGGCATTAATTTTTAATTCACCGTCAAATCCAACTGGAACAGTTTATACTGAAGATGAGATAAGAAAGATCGCTGAGGTTGTATATGAAAAAAATATCTTTGTGATTTCGGATGAAATTTATGAGAAAATCATTTATGAAGGAAAACATTTTAGCATGGCTTCAATTAAAGAGTTGAAAAACCTTGTCATAACTATCAACGGTGTTTCGAAAGCATATGCTATGACGGGCTGGAGAATCGGTTATCTTGGGGCAAGTGAAGAAATTGTCAAACTTGCGAACAAGGTTCAAGGGCAAATGACTTCAAATGCAAGTTCAATTTCTCAAAAAGCAGCACTTGCTGCGCTAACCGGACCACAGGAGCCAGTTCGAAAAATGGTAAATGAATTCAAAATAAGGCGTGATTTTCTTTGTTCTGAATTGAAGCAGATTCCAGGAATTGAAGTTTTTGTCCCATCGGGTGCTTTTTATGTGTTTCCGAAGGTTTCAGCTTACTATGGACGAAGTTATAATGGTATGGTTATAAAGAATTCAAACGATTTTTGTGAGTTTCTTTTGAAAGAAGAAAAACTTGCAATCATTCCCGGAGATGCCTTTGGAATGGATGAATATGTTAGGATTTCTTACGCTGCTTCAATGGAAGAGTTAATGAAAGGAGTTGAAAGATTCAGAAGGGCAATTGAAAAGTTGAGTGATTAACTTAAGGTTTGAAACCATTTGGTAATTTTGTTTTGTTATTTAAATATGCAAAAGCAAATCAAAAACAAAAGGAGGTGAAATGAGTTAGGTATGCCAATCTATGAATATCAATGCGATAGTTGTGGCTATATCTTTGAGGAATTTCAGGGGATAAACGATCAGACAGTTATAATTTGCCCAAAATGTGGCGGAAGCGCAAAAAGAAAAATAAGTGCTGGCGTTGGATTAATTTTCAAAGGTTCAGGGTTCTATATAACTGATTACAAACGTGGTAATTCATCATCAAAATCAAAAAGTGAATCAGAATCGGGGGGATCAAAGTCTGAAAAATCCGATTGATGAACAAATCAGGGGCGGGTTTCCCGCCCAAATTTAATTTCACATCACCATTAAAACCCCAAGTGCAATTGAATTCAATTTTGCCTCCATTTTGTCCGATCTTGATGGAATTAAAACTGGAGCTTTCGCACCGATGATCACATGTCCAATCTTGTAATGAGCAAAGTAAGTCAAGCTTTTCCCAAGTATATTGCCACTTTCTATATTTGGCACAATTAAAATATCAGCCTTGCCTGCGACATCTGATTTTATTCCCTTTTCAAAAGCCGATTCTTCTGATATAGCAAGGTCAAGCGCAAGGGGACCGTCTATTATACAGCCCGTAATCTTGCCTTCAGCGTTGAGTTGTTTTAATTTTACCGCATCTGTTGTTGATGTTAATTCTTCAATCACTAACTCAGTTGCGGATAAAATTGCAACTTTTGGGTTTTCAATTCCGAGTTTGTGTGCGACTTCAACGGCATTTTTTATTATCTCAATTTTTTGCTCAAGCGTTGGGTTTAAAACTACTCCCCCATCGGACATCAAGATAAATTTTGATTCGCTATTTTTCTCAGGATATTCAAAGATGAAAACATCACTTAACAATCTTCCAGTTCTTAACCCAGATTCTTTGCTTAGAACCCCCTTCATTAAAGTTGTAGTATCGACCTTGCCTTTTAAAATAACATGTGCTTCACCATCTCTAACAAGTGAGATTCCGATGGAAACAGCTTTTTCGGTTTCTTTTTCGTCAATAATTTCAAATTTGGTGGAGTCTTCGCCTAAATTGTCGATCATTTCAGCGATTTTTTTTGAATCCCCTATTAAAATTGAGTTTGCTATCTTTTGTCTTCTTGCTTCAATTGCTGCTAGAAGTGCTGATTCTTGATGTGCGCAAATTACAGCTATTGTTTTTTCTGTCCCTTTTACTTTTTCGAGAAGTTCTTGAAAGTTTCTTATCATTTTTCACTTAAAATTTTATTTGCGGTTTTTTCAGCGCTGATAACGCAATCGCCAACAGAAATGCCCCCGCGATAGTTGGCACATAGATAAATTCCTGGGTTTTCTTTTTCAAATTCATCAATCATGGCCATAATTTTAAGATGACCAACATTATATTGTGGTATCGCTTTCTCCCATCTTGAAATCCAAACAAACTTAGGCTCACCTTTGACTTTCATTATATCTTTTAATTCATCGCTGACGATTTTAATTAATTCATCATCGTTCTTAAGGGCGAGTTCGGGTTGCCTTGTTCCCCCAACAAATGTGGTGAGCTCAACATATCCTTCTGGAGCTCGCTTTGGAAATATAGCTGAATTCCATAAAGTGCCAAGAATTTTTCTTCTTTCTTTTTCGGGGATCAAATAACCGAAGCCATCAAGTTCCACTCCGATTTGTTCTTTTTCATATCCGAAAATAACCTCGGCGACGGGCGGGTAATAAATTTGTTTGAGCGCACTTTCGATTTTATCGGATAATTTTTTAAGAATTTCGCTCGCAGCATAGGCTGGGGTCGAAACTACAACCACTTCGGAGAAAAGATTTTCAGTTCCTCCATCTTTTTCAAATTCAACGATGTATCCTTTTACATCCTTCTTGATCGATTTAACTTTTGCACCTGTTATCACAGAATTTCCAAGATAATTTGCAATGGCATTTGGAAGTGTTCCCATCCCATCAAGGAATGAAAACATTTTTGCAGTAATTTTTGCTTTTTCCTCTCTCTTTTTTCTTTCTTTAGCACCTTTAATTGTTCCGATGATTAGTCCACCATATTTTTCTTCAAGCGCATAAAGTCGCGGAAATGCTGAACGAACACCGAGTTTTTCTGGGTCTCCAGCATATACCCCAGCAACAAATGGATTAATTGTGTAGTCAAGAAATTCTTTCCCAAGTCGTCTTCTAACGAATTGAGCCACTGTTTCCTCCCAGAATGGATCACCTGTTGTATTTTTTGCTCGCCCGTGAAATGGCTCAAGCATTATGCGAAGTTTTCCGCGCCAGCTCCATAACTTGCTTTTAAAAAACTCCTGCGGTTTCATTGGAATTGGATATAATTTGCCGTTTTTAAAAATGTATCGCTTGTTTGAAACTTCACTTGCATAAACCATTTCATTCGAGATGCCAACTTCGTCGATTATCTGTTTTAAAAGTGGCGTCGTTTCAAGCGCACTGTTTGGTCCGAGTTCAACAAGGTAATCGTTTATTCTCTTACTTTTCATTGTACCGCCGACTTCGTTTTCTGCCTCAAGAACCGTAACATTTAATCCATTCTTTTTTAAAAGAAATGCTGTTGTAAGTCCAGATATACCTGCGCCGATGATTATTGCATTATTTTTCATCTTTTACAGCCTCCAAGACTATGTTTTTAAGAGCTTCAATAAATGTTTCAGAATCATTCAAGGCTTCTGCAACGACAAATTTTTTAACACCATTTTTGATGGCTATATCCCTGACGAAGATTCCAAGTTCATAAAGTGTTTCGATATTATCTGAGACAAAGCTAAGCGGGACAACAAGCATATTTTTAATTCCTTCTTTGGCAAGTTTCTGCACAGTTTCAACCGTTGATGGCTCAAGCCACTTTACAGGGCCAACTTTGCTTTGGAAACATAATTCCGTCCTTATATTTTTGTAAATTTCCTTTCGTTCCGATTTGTTGCGAAGATAATCAAGTATAGCGTTGTATGATTTTATTGTCTCATCAAGGTATGGGTCACCATTTTTGATAAATTTAACGGGTACGCTGTGAGCGCTAAATATAAGTACGAGATTTTCAAGGTCATCCATGTTGAAATTTGCCATCGCTTCTTCAATTCGTTCAACCATTGCCTTAACATAAATTTCATTGTTGGGATAACTTTTTATTTCAATTATCTCTTTGTTGTCTATGTTTAGTTTTTTCAGCGAGCGATAAAATTCATTAAAGCTTGAGCCAGTTGTCGTGGTTGAATACTGTGGGTAAAGCGGAAGTAGGATAATTTTTTGTGTATCATCTTTAAGTGCCATCTCAAGCGCTTCATTTATCAGCGGGCGCCAATATCTCATCCCAATGTAAACTTTACAATCAAGAAATGGTTTAAGCTTCTTCTCGAGAAGTTTGGCTTGAACGAGTGTATAACTTAAAATTGGTGAGCGACCGCCGATTTGCTGGTAATATTTTATGACTTTTTTTGCTCTTAATTTTGAAATTAGCCGTGCGAAGACTTTTTGAGTCGCTTGGGAAAATGGAAATTTAAATATGTCTGGATCTGAAAATAAATTGTAGAGAAACCTTTCAACATTTTTTATTGAATCTGGACCGCCGAGATTTAAAAGAATGATTCCATATTTGGGCATTTTAAAATTGTTTTGAGTTTTTCACTATTTTTCCATCCTTCATCACGAACTTAACATCTTTGAGAACGGATATGTCTTTTAATGGGTCGCCTTTGACGGCAATTATATCAGCAAGTTTTCCCGGTTCAATACTTCCAATTTTATCCTGCCATCCAAGAAGTTCTGCTGCGACGCTCGTGGCTGACTTGATCGCATCCATTGGCTTCATTCCATATTTAACCATAAGTTCAAACTCTTCAGCGTTTGAACCATGCGCTTCCGTCAAATCGCTCCCGAAAGCAATTTTAACCCCAACCTTTAAAGCTCGTTTGAATGTTTCTGCGTGAAGTTTAACTGTGTTCTCAATCATTTTTTTAACTTCTGGGCTTAAACCCTCTCGCTTCGACCAACGGTAATAAGCAAGCAATGTTGGACAGTAATAAACCCCTTTTTCCTTCATAAGTTTAAGCGTTGGCTCGTCAAGATATAAACCATGCTCGATTGAAGCAACGCCCGAATTTACAGCTTTTTGCGCAGCAATTGATGAATAACAATGCGCAGCAACTTTCACATTCATCTTATTTGCTTCCTCAACGATCGCTTTAAGTTCATCATCTGAAAATGTAAGATACCATGTTAATGAATCGGCAACCTCACTACGCCTCCTCCTTGAATCGGCATATATTTTTATCCAATCAGCTCCATATTTTATTTGTTCTCTTACCGCTTTCCTCGCCTCGTCAACCCCGTCGACAAGTTGTGCTCCTGTTGGAACCTGTATCTCCCATGAGTATCCCATAAGTGCATATCCCCCTGTGACAGAAAGTGCACGAGTTGAAACTTGCATCCTTGGACCTGGAATTATGCCTTGATCAATCGCTTTTTTTAAATCGACATCCGCATATCCAGCCCCCTCGGTTTCAAGGTCTCGAACGGTTGTAAATCCAGCTTCAAGGGTTTGTTTGGCGTGTACAACCGCTCTTATCGTTCGATATGGGATTGATTCTTTGAGAAGTTGGTCATCGTAGTTACCCTCATGAAGGAAGAAATGAACATGTGCATCAATTAACCCCGGCAACACGGTCATATCCGAAAGGTCGATAACATCTGCATTTTCAGGTATCTTAAAATTTCCAACTTTTTCGATCTTATTTCCGCTGATCAAAATCAAAACATTTTTCTTGACCTCGTCGCTTTTACCATCAATTAGGGCGCCACATTTTATAACGGTGGGCTTTTCTTGGGACAGGGCGATAAGGAAGGGGATTAAAAGCAAATAAAATATTTTTCGCATTTTATTTTGTGATTTTATTTTGAATTTCAGTTAAATATAACTCAAACAATTGAATAAATTCAAGAGCATTCTCGTTTACTTAAAATGGTATCCGCTTTTATCAATAAGGATACCAGTTTGGTGTGATAGTAGAAAGTTGAAATTTTTATGTGGATGAATTTATGTTCGTTTCTGAACTTGACATTTGTTTAAAAGTTTATTATATTATTAGGGCTATGGTTTGGTTTACGTTCTTTGATAGTGTGCTTAAGACTTGACATAGTCTCTTGATAAACTTGAACGATAGGATGGGGGGTAGAAGAAAATTAATTTTTTCAGGTATGCGTTTAGAGGTAAACTTAATTTCTTCTGGGGATAACCAATTAAGTTTAAATTACAACCATTTTATTGCGGGGTTAATTTACAGGGTTATAAGTTTGCACTCCGAGAGGTTTGCTCGGAGAATTCACTCTGGGGGATTTAAATTGAATGGGAAAGTATTTAAGATGTTTACATTTTCTAAAATTTTCTATTTTAATGGGGCTCATGTTGAAGATTCGCATATTGTAATTCCAAGTAATTCTGAAATATCGTTTCTAATCTCGTCTCCGTATGAGGAATTTGTTAAAGATTTCGCCTTTGGTTTAACTAAGGCTGATAAGATATGGATTTCTGAACAGAAGAATCTTTATATCTTGAAGTCCGTTGAGGTTATATTTGAACCGAAGATATTTGATGGTGATCCAAAAGAGGTAATTGAGGTTGAAGGTGTCTTTATATCTCCCCTTGTTGTTTCAAAGGTTGATGCGCTTGGGAGAAGAATTTTTTTGGGTTGTTTTGATGCTGAGGTCCCGTATCTTATTCGTAAAAATTTGTTTGAGAAGTTTACCGCATTTTATAAATACGAGCCAGAGGATGAATTCGATTTTGTTTTTAATCTCAATTACATCGTGAAAAAGCGGTGGAGAAAGCTTATAACTATAAAAGCGGGGAAGAAAGAAGAAACCAAAATTCCCTGTATGGTTGCTCCGTTTAAATTGAGGGGAACGCGCAGGATTATAAAATTTGCTTGGGATGTTGGGCTCGGGGAGAAAAATTCAATGGGTTTTGGGATGTGGGATATCGCAAAACCACGGAAGAAAAATAAAATTTTAGGGGAAAATGGATTTTGAAAAAGCTAAAAAAGCTGTAATCGTCGCATCTATTTTTCATGACATTGGTAAATTCTGGCAGAGAGCTGTCCGTGGTAATGAAGGGCTCTCGCATTCGACATTAGCCCTTGAATCTGAACTATGCCCTGAGTTTGGCAAGTACAGACATGTTTTGTGGACGAGTGAGTTTTTTGAGTCATTTGAAAAATTTTTCCCGATAGATGTGTCAGAGAAGTTGACCGATGAGGCGCTTGATAATGTTAAAAATTTATCGGCAAGGCATCACAAACCATCTACGCCTTTACATTATATAATCCAACAAGCTGATTGGCTGAGTAGTGGTATGGACAGGGTAAAGACGGCTGATGCCCAAGATGAGGAAATAGGTGCTTTTAGGGAGAAGAAATTGATTTCTATTTTCAGTTATGATATGTCAGGCAATGGAAAGAATTGGGTTTACAACTTGACAACGCTTAAACCGACCGACGATGTTTTTCCTTTCGAAGAAAAAGAGAGGGTTGATTTAACTGGTGAATATGCGAGGCTTTGGGTTCAATTTATTGAAGATTTTAAAAATGCAAGTGTTTTGGGGAAACATTTCAATATTTGGGTGGGCTCAATTTTAAGCATACTTGAAAGATACACATGGTGTATCCCAAGCTCAACAAAAGATGTACCAGATGTTTCACTTTATGATCATCTTAAGACAACATCCGCGATTGCTCTCGCTTTGTTCTATTATCACCATGCGACACACAGTTTAAATTCGATTGATAATATTAAAGATAAAAAGGCGAAAAAATTTCTTTTTATTGTTGGAGATTTAAGCGGGATTCAGGACTTTATATATTCTTTGTCGATTACGAATGTCAAGGGCGCAAGTAAAATTTTAAGGGCAAGGTCATTTTATTTGCAGGCGATTGTTGAGATGGGGGTTTATTATATTTTAAATGCTTTGGGTCTTTCCCCTGTCTCTGTTATAATGAACGCGGGTGGTCGTTTCATAATTCTTGCTCCGAATCTTGACACCGTGAAGGAGAAGCTAAAAGAGATCGAGAGAAGAATTTCAAAATGGCTATTTGATGAATTCAATGGTAAGATTTCGCTCAACATTACATATGATGTTGAGGTTTCAGGCGAAGATTTGATGCAAGATAAATTTAGAAATGTACTGCAGGAGATTCAACTATCGGCGGAACGGAAAAAGAGACGCAAGTTCTTTGAACTTTTTGGGGAAGGGCATAATGGATTTGTGCTTGACAAGTTATACAATGAACTTCGACGAAACGGTCATTGCCAAATCTGTGATGAAAATCCTGGGGTTAAATCTTTAGTGGATGAAACGGGTGAAGCAATTAAAATTTGTAGGCAGTGTGATACTTTTTTGAATCTTGGCCGATGGTTGATTGAATCTGAAGCAGTTTCGTATACAACTGGAAAGATTCCAGGTGTTAATAAAAGCGTTGAGGTTTTTGAAGGGCTTCATTTTAATTTACACAAACTTCACGAGATAAATGTCACTGAGGATTATTATTACATTGAACTTTTCAAGATTGAGGAAGGATTCCTATATCCTGTGAAATTTTTGGCGAACTATGTCCCAGTGTGGAGGATGGAAGAGGAAGAAATTTTTAATCATGTTCGTGAGATAGAACAAACTTTCGATAAAGCCGCAAATAGAGTCAAGACATTTGGTGAGATCGCTGAGGTTGGGTTGGTTGAGAGAAGAAATGGGGAAATCACGAAGGAAGGGAAAGCAATGCTTGGGATTTTAAAAGCCGATGTTGACAACCTTGGGAGCATTTTCTCAAGTGAACTTGGGGAAGAGTTCGCAAAGCATTTAAGCATTTCGAAATATGTAACTTTAAGTCGAAATATGGATTTCTATTTCGCCGGATATTTAAATCATCTACTTGAGGAGAAGTATAAAAATGTCTATGTTGTCTATTCCGGTGGGGATGATCTTGTTTTGGTTGGCGAATGGAAAGATATAATCGAAGTTGCGGAGAAAATTTATAAAAAATTTAGAGAGTTTACGACATGGAATAGGGGTATAACTTTAAGCGCTGGTATTGCTCTTATTGGCCCGAGATATCCGATTAATAGAGGTATTTTGATGGCAGATGAGTTTCTTGAAAAATCAAAAGGAAGCGAGGGAAAGGATAGTTTGACTATTTTTAACACGACTGTAAAGTGGAAACTTTTGCCAAAACTGTGGGAGTGGCGAAGTTATTTTGAAAAATGGCTTACTTCAACTGAATCGAAAGTTAAAACAACATTTATGCATAGGTTATTGACTTATCAAAGAATGGCTAAAGATTATTATGAAACTAAGAATCCGAATGGATTAAGGTTTACATATCTTTTGAAGTACGATGTGGCAAGAAACATTGTTGAAAGGAAAGGTGGCAGGATAGTAAAGGGTGAGGAAGAGATGAGTAAGTTGTTTGAACTTGTTGAGAACAATTTGAAGGAAGAGTACAAGGAACTTTGGATTGCGCTTCATATCCCGATTTTTTATGTTCTTTACAAATACAGAGGTAAAAAATTAAAAGGAGGTCAAAATGGCTGAAGAAAAATATTTTTTGAGAAAAACAAGTGATGACAAATGGGTAATTAAAGAAGAAATGGTGACAACTAAGGCTGAGAAATGGGCAGATGAGTTCATTGGTCGTGATCCTAGAAAACCTGAGTTGAAAAGTGCACAGTTGAGGAAGTTTTATAATGAAGTTAGAGCCCTTGCTGATAGGGTTGAGGTGGAGGGATTTGAAAAAGTCAAACCGCTAATTAAAATGTTAAAGGTGAAGGTTAATTATCAAAAGGGTCGAAAACTTGTTCCTGAAAAATTTGTTGATTTCATCACAGAGTGTGTTGATCAGGTAAACGATAAGGAAGATTTTCTTGATGGTTTCGTTAAGCATTTTGAAGCTGTAGTTGGGTATTATTATGGCAAAGCTGAAAAATTTGATTAGTTAAAAAACAAAATTAGGAGGTTTTTCAGCTATGAAACTTGTCAAATATAAGGTTGTCACTGGAAAAATTAAGCTTTTAACAGGGCTACACATCGGGGGTAGCAGTGATATAATTGAAATCGGTGGAATGGATAATCCTGTAATAAAACATCCAGTAACCAACGAGCCTTACATCCCGGGCTCGTCGCTTAAGGGTAAAATAAGAAGTTTAATTGAGTTAGCTTATGGAAAAGTTAATAGTAATGGAGAAGTTCATAAGTGTTTAGATGTAAATTGTCCAGTTTGCAGGGTGTTTGGTAGCTCGCCAGATAATGAGGCGAGTGCACTAAAGCGGGGTCCAACGAGAGTTATATTCAGAGATGTATTTATTGATGAGGGGTACAAAAAGGAAATGGAGCGGAAAGGGCTTACAGTTTATGATATAATTGAAGAAAAGGCGGAAAATGTTTTAAATCGTATCACTGCAGAGGCGAAGCCGAGAAGACTTGAAAGAGTTATCCCGGGTGTAGAATTTCGCTTCGAGTTAGTATATCGTGTTTTTGATACTGGAGATGGAGGTCAAAAGGATGAAGAATTGTTTGAAAAGGTTATTCGAAAAGGTTTGAAGCTTCTTGAACTTGATTGTCTTGGTGGATATGGAAGCAGAGGGAGCGGGAAAATTAAGTTTGAGGGTGTTGAAATTAAAGATTATGCTCCCGAAAATTTAAAAATAGAAGTTGAAGAGTCATGAAAGCGTATAAGGTAAGTTTTGAGATAAAAAGCTCAACCATCACTCCATTTCAATCTGACACACTTTGGGGTTATTTTGCGTGGGCGTGCTTTCACATATGGGGCGAGAAATTCGGCAGAGAATTTATCGATGCGAATAAAAATGGTAGTCCAACGCTTGTGTCGAATGCTTATCCCGAGGGTTATTTACCTGTGCCGATAATTGAGATTAAGAGAACCGAAAAGATTGAGAAGGGGGAAATCTTTAAACAAGTGAAAAAAAGGAAGTTTATGAAGATTGAAAATTTTGAGAAAATAAAGGATGAATTAGAATGGAATAAACTTTTTGAAGTTTTGGTGAATGAAATCAAAGATGAAACAGAAAACAGAAAAGTTTGGGAAGTTGAAACACAGACTGTGATGAGGAATAAGATTAGTCGATTAACTTTTACAACTTCAGGTTTTGGTGAGCTGTTTGGAACTGAGGAGACATTTTATGGTTCTAATGTTAAATTATGGTTTGCGGTTAAAACCGACTTTCTGAGCAAGGAACAGATAGAAGCGATTTTGAAGTATATTGAACTATCGGGGTTTGGAGCGGATGCTTCTATAGGTAAGGGGAATTTGAAATTTACATCAATTGAGAATTTTAAACTTCCTGAAAGTGAAAATCCAAACGCTTTTATGACAATTTCAAATTTTATCCCGACAAAGGATGATTTAGATAATGTTGATGGTACAAACTTATGGTATAAGATTTTTACAAAGTATCCAAAAGTAGGCGGACATTTTGCCTTGACTGATCCGTTTAAGAAACCGCTCGTTTTTATGGAAGCGGGTTCTGTTTTTAAAGTAAAGACTCATAAAGATTTTTATGGTCAGATATTAAATGGTGTTCACTCGAATCCAGATATAGTTCAGTTTGCTTATGCTTTTCCTTTAAAAGTTAGAGTGGGGGTGTGAAATGGCGGAGATTTATAAAGTTAAATATCAAATCTTAACACCAATTCACATTGGCACTGGGGAGGATTTGACACCGTTTGATTATGTCATCGTGGATGATAATTTTCATAGGGTAAATGCAGATGAAATCATTTCAAGTTTAAGCCAGGAACAACTCAATAAATTTTATGCGCTCATTGAACAAAATAACATAACAAGTTTAAGAGAGCTGATCGCTGGAAATTTTGATGAAAAAAGATTTTCGAAGTATAAGGTTAAAGTGACTAAGAATGTGGCTGAAAAATACCAGTGGAATTTAAGAAATGTAAACAACCAACTTTTGATATCGCCATTTGTAAGGGTGGATGGGGATTTTAAACCTTATATCCCTGGTAGTTCAATTAAAGGTGCAATAAGAACCGCTATTATCGATCGGGTTGCTAAAGACAATCCTGAAATGATCAAGCGGATTACAAGTAATGAAAAGGAGTACAAATCAAACACTTGGGAACACAAGTTGCTCAAAGCTGTAAGAGTTGATCAAAAGAAAAAGGAAGAGAAAGTTGACATTTCAAAAGACCCATTTAGAGCGTTAAAGATCTCGGATGTTTTTGTTTCAAATGAGGTGATGAGGATAGGTGAGGTTTTAAACGCAAGAGTTGATGAGCGGAGAAATAGACTTGCAACGGTCGGAATTCAAATGATAAAAGAGGTCATTGCAGGTGAGATTATCACTGGCGGATCAGTTGAGTTTGAAGGCGAAATAATAATTGATGATTTCCTGCCCAAAGTTGAAGGTGTGTCGATGCCTTTAACAAAAGATTTTATAATTCAGTCGTGCAATCAGTTTTATAATGAAGAGTTTAAACGAGAGCAAGAGTTTTACGAATTTGCAACCGATATGAATGAGATTATCGAGAAAATGAGAAGTTTGTTGAGGGTGAAGCAGAACGAGTGTGTTGTTAGAGTGGGACGCTTTTCAGGTGTGTATGCGGTCACCATAAATGCAAGAAAACCGCATAATAAAAAGTGGGGAACAACGAGGAATTTGTTTGAAGGGAGATATCCAATGGGGTGGATGAAGATAAAGTTTGTAGGTTAAAATAAAAAATTGGGAGAGAATTTATGAAAGAA
>NZ_CZVS01000054.1:0-14146 GCF_001535985.1 Candidatus Kryptonium thompsonii
GGAAAGGAAAAAACTTATTTGAGTTTGGTCGTTTAACCCATCTCCATTTGGAGAAAACGGGTTCGGATTTACTTGCAAGTCAACTATTAACTTTTCAGAAACCCCAGTTGTTAAAACAGTCCAACTGCTCAAATCTCCCCTTTTATACACATTAACAAACTGTGGATTTAAAGGTGTGATTTTGCTTATAGCAACTGTTGGAAACTCATTGACATCAAGATAAAGTGTTAAACTTAGCTTAACAGTTATCCGTGAATTCGAATTTATCGACTGATTAAAAGCTACCTTGATATATTCAGGGGTTGATACCAGTGAATAGGCAACTGGAGCTCCATTGAGTAAAACAGATTCAACATTAGCTGGGGATGGCGTAAATATCAACAAAGTATCAATACCAAGCGAATTTTCATCAACTTCAATATTAAAATCGCAAGATATCTCGGTTCGCTTTAAAATTGGAACAACAGGTGGATTGACTTCAAAAGCGATGTTTCGAGCAACGAGTTTTTTATCATAGAATATCGTAAGCTTTTTCAAAACTGGCGTCTCCGTGCTTGATGTGGATAAATTTGCCTTAAATTGAATATAACGCCTTGGCTCATCAACTTTTAAAATCTCGGTTTGAGAAATCTCTGGTGACCACTGACTCCATGCACCATTAATCCCTGGCGTAGCCCCCGTACGAAATTGAAAAGTTACATTGGTACCCTCGGGCAACTCAGCATCCCATTCAGCCCAACCCCAGTTCACCGTTTGACCCACATCAATGACCTTAGAGTAATACTCTCCATATGATAAATATCCAACACCATAGATCTCTATCTCACATACAACGGTCGAGCTAAACCTATCAATAACATCAAAAACGATCTTTACAAATCGTGCAATAATAGGGTCAAAAATATCAATCGTTTTTACATCAAGATTATCCGTTTTTTGCAAAACCCTCGTCAATTGAATCGAATCAGTCCCTGCGTAAATTGTATAAGCCCTTGGTCTAAGGGATTGATTTAGACCAAAAGTTACAATCACAACTTTGTTGATTTTTCTAAGTGCGAGTAAATCAATGAGAATATAACTTCCATCACCCCCGGGCCTAATCTGGCAAAATGTCCTGGTATCCCCATCAATTACTTTCATTGGATTTCCTGTAACGGTATCTCGGTCCCCTGTTTGGGTTTTGGGCTCACCGGTTCCGTAGTAAGTTATTGTCGCCCTTCTATTCTTGGCAAGATTTTCCTGTTCGCTTGTTTTCAAAATCAAATAACCTGACGAATTACCAACATTAACCCCCTGGCTAAGTGTTGTGTCAATAAAAGTAGCAAAATTTGAAATAACTATGGTATCTGGGGGAGTCTGAGATTTAGCACTGACAATAGAAATGATTAGCAGAGCGAACAAAAGTTTCAATCTGTGCATGATGCTTTAAGAAGCGATATTTTTAATTTCAGTAGTCTAATTTATCAAATTTTTACTTATCAAGTCAAGGAAATTGAAGGAATTAATCGGTGGGCGATAAACTTAGCTTTTATCACCTATTAGTCTTACTCAAATTTTTTATAACCTTACTTAAACCCTTTGAGTAAACCACATACCACAGGTTCTCTTCCGTGAGATATTCATTAACATCAAAAATAACGGGATGGAGAATTTTTTTAAATTTCATATAGTAAATCTCCTTACCTTGACTTCGCCATTTCTGTTCGTATTTTGTCGGATAATATCCTGGATTTTCTGTGGTGAAACCATTTGGATATACACTTTCAAAAAAACCGGAATCAAGAACCGACTCGATCACGAAATCTCTAAATTCAGGATGATCCGTCGTCACCGAAATTAGACCTCCATCTTTAAGCCGTTTGGCAAGCAAACAATTAAATCCAAACTTAAGTAATCTTCTTTTTTTATGCTTTTTCTTAAACCAAGGATCTGGGAAATTAAAATATATATGGTCAAAGAGCCTATCCCGAAACAGTATCAAAAGTAATAACTTCGCATCCCCGACAAACAATCTCACATTGTCAATCCCGGCGTTTCTAATTTTTTTATCAGCTTTTTTCGCGAAGAAGTTCACAAGTTCAATTCCAACGAAGTTCTTACCTGGGTTATCTCTGGCTATTTGAAGGAGAAAAATTCCATTACCAAATCCAATCTCAAGTTCAGTTTCGGAATTTCGGTTAAAAATAGATTCTAAATCAATCGGATAATTAAGACTGCGCCAATCGACGATGAATTCATTCATTTCTACCAGTGATATTATTTAGTCAAAAATTGTCTGGCAATTTCATATTTTACAACAATTTTCGAATTCTAATGCTGTTCTTGTTGGTCTCATATATATTAAAAATTTTATACACAAAATCTTTACTCGCAAAATTAAATATGCGTTTATCAATCACATCGGAAGATGTAGCTCACATTTTCTCATCCCTCTTATCGCATTGCATATAAAAATTTCGTCCGCATTAAGCAAGTCATCTAAATACAAAATTTCTTCCAAAGCATCTTTATTTGTTTCAAGAATATATTGCCGATAAACTCCGTTTAACAAACCACATTCAACAGGCGGTGTAAGGAGCTTAGCACCTTTTCTTATAAAAACATTACTAATTGCGCCTTCTGTAATTTGGTTTTTCTCATTCATGAAAATAATGTCAGCATAACCCTCGCTTAAAGCCTTTTTATATAGTTTATCGTAAATTTCTCTTTTTGTCGTCTTATGATAAAGAAATATATCATTAGAATTTGTCTTAACATCAGAAATTGTAATAATTAGCTTTTCATTTTGATTCTCGTCCACGGGAAACTTTTCAATTTTTATTTCGCCAAATAGGTTTAAACTTACTCTAATTTTATACTTCCTTCCCCTTTCAAGACAGGCTTCAAATTCTCTTAACATCTCGACTAATTTGTTTAAGTCAAATTGAAAATCAAAATATTTTGCTGAGCTTGACATTCTTTTTATATGCTTTCCGAGTAATCTATATTCTTCATCCCACAAAATTGATTCAATTATTTCAAAAGTTTCAAGCGGTTCGGTTAAGAATTTTGCTTTCAATTGGCATTCTTTGTATTCGCTTTCTGGGTCAGAATCATAAACTATTCCGCTTCCGCTACCCATTTCGCCATGATTTCCCCTAATCACAATTGTTCTGATTGGAACATTAAACACCGCTTCTCTAAAAGCGCCTTTTGGAGCAAAATACCCGATCGCACCAGTATAAACACCCCTTGGTTCCAGCTCGAGCTCGCTGATTATTTCCATGGTTCTAATTTTAGGCGCACCAGTCACAGAACCGCTTGGAAAAATTGCCTCAAAAATTTCATAATATGTTAAATTATCCCGAAGCTCGCCTTCAATTGTTGAAGTCATCTGAAATAAAGTTTGGTATTTTTCAACTTCAAAAAGTTTGTTAACTTTTACACTTCCAATTTTTGAGATTTTGCCAAGATCATTTCTTAACAAGTCAACAATCATTAAATTTTCGGCTCTATTTTTCTCATCGTTTCTTAACCATTCACTCAACTTATTGTCCTCATCAAGAGTTTTTCCCCTTTTAACGGTTCCTTTCATTGGTTTTGTTATAATTTTATCACCCTTTATTCTAAAAAATAATTCTGGGGCAAATGATAAAATAGATATTTCATCGGTTTGTATAAGTGCGCCGTACGGGACTTTTTGTTTTTCTCTCAAAAATTTATATAGCGAAATTATAGAACCTTTTTCAGATGGATCTTTTGAAACAAAGTTAAAAATAAATTTTCCAGTAAAGTTAACCTGATATGTATCACCGGAAATTATATACTTTTTGATAGACTTAATTTTCTCAAAATAAATTTCTTCCGGGATATTAAATTTTATGTCAGTAATTTCAAGATTCGAATTGTTAATTTCCTGATGGCTTTCAATGAAATACTCATTTTCAATTTGCATAAGTCTATGGTCAAAAACAACAACTTTATCATACACACCCAACCAAGCCAATGGATAATCTAAGGCTTTTGCTAAGTATGGTTTTTGAATAAAATGATACCCACATTCATACGCAAAGTATCCAGCGATATAAAATGATTTTTTAAGGTAGGTTTCTATATCTTCGAAAAGCTTTGGAATTTCATGGATTGAATTAGCTGTTAAAATTTTAACGGGTTGAACGAATAAAAATGATTTAAAATTTTCAGGGTCACATTTTATAGTTTCAAGAAGGACAAAATTGGTTTCTTTTGCTAAATTATTTAAATATTTTTCAGGAAGTTTTGAGTATAACAACGTTTTAGCAGCAAACCATTTGTTTTAAAAATTAATTAACCTACCGCTAGTTACATCACTACACAAAGGCACTTTTTACAAAATGTTATCTAGATAAGATAAAAAATCACTATATCCGCTGCAAAACACGGATTTTTTCACTAGAAAAATTTATTGATAAACGCATAATAGAATTAACAATATTGAAGCCTTAGAAAGGATTTAGAAACTTAACAAAAGAACTCAAGAATTCTTCTTCTGATCTAACTCTATTACTCTTATCACGAGCAGGCTTATAAAGTTCTTTGTTTCTAATTCTAATGCTGTTCTTGTTGGTCTCAAAATTTAGATATCGCATTTATCAATAATAAATTCACCTTAAAAATCCAAATTGAAGAGAGCTACGAGATGTTGGAGCGAGGATTTTGGTTATTTGGGAATAGTTACAGGGGGGCTTGTAAACAACTGGGTATGATTGACACTCATAGAAACTTCGTGGAGATAACTTAAATTTAAATGCCGCCTTCTCTCTTATTTTCATTTTAATCGTATTATTAAATTCTCACTCGATCATCTCTCCCAAAATGGAATACTTTTACTTAATTGTGGTTTTCAGAACCTAGAGGTTTACAAGCTATATCCAATCTATTTCCTTTCGCACATCTTTTACACCACTATTATCAGAAACAACTTTAATGAAAATTTCCTCAAGCGTTGCATATGTCTCTTTGCTTATTTCATCCTTAATCCTCTTTTGAATATTTTCCGTCCTGTCTTGAAAAACTATCCTCCCCTTGTTTATTATCGCAACTTCATCACAAAATCTCTCAACCATATCAAGATAATGTGAACTAATCAACACACTTGCACCTCTATTTACCATCGACCTCAATATGTCTTTTACTAACTTGCTTGACATAGGGTCAAGACCCTCCAACGGCTCATCAAGGATCAAAAGTTTTGGATTGTGAATTATCGCTGCCATAATTGATACCTTCTTCTTCATCCCAGCTGAGTATTTCTCTATCAGCTCATCGCTTTTTTCCTCAAGTTCAAAAAGTTTAAGTAAATTGTTTACTCGCCTTCTCGTTTCATCCCTCGGAATATCAAACATAGAACCAACAAATTCTAAATACTCCCTCCCTGTAAGCTTCTCAAAATAAACCGGCTTTTCAAGAACAAATCCAATAAAACGCTTATATTCATAATCACTCTCCCTAATTTTATTGCCAAATATATAAATCTCTCCGCAATCCTTTTTCACAAGTCCAGCAAGTATATTGATTGTCGTCGTCTTCCCCGCACCATTTGGACCTACAAGACCTAAAATTGTCCCCTCTCTCAAAAATAAATTTAATGAATCAAGAGCACGAACCCCGTTTGAGTATGTCTTGCTCAAATCTTTAATCTCTAATATATTCATACCACTTATTGTTGTGTTTTTTATCTCTAACTATGAAATAGATATTCTATATTTCGCTCTAATAGTTTGCTCCAGTAACGGAGCAATAAATAATATGCAATAAATAAAAATGTCACTAAACAGAATCCAACAATGATACTGGCTTGAGTTAATATGATGAATAAAATGCTTATCAATATCTCCAGGATAAATACTACAAAAAGGATTACCGGCGATGTAGCTGATAGTTTTATAAATTTAAGTGAAGCAAAATTTAGTAGGATAATTGTTAAAATTGATAAAAAAAGTGAATATAACATACTGAAAACCAAAACATAAGAGCTCGGTTTGAAGTATAGATATCCACAAAAAATACTAATTAAATTTACACTTACTAAAATAATCAAAATTGATATATTTTTAGAAACGATATAAGGATATATAATGTTAGGGAATTGAATTAAGTTAACAAAGCGTATCCCCATAGTTGTATAAAGCTTTCCGCCAATAAGGGAGCCAAACATGTATGTTATAATAAAAATGAAAGAAACAAATGCCATACTTACGATTTTCATGTTCATTGTATCTAAATTTAAAATTGAAATGGGTAATAAAAAGAACAATGGGATAAATAGCATTACAAATAAAATCTTTTCACTACGCTGCATCAACTTTGCATCTGTAAATATCAAATTTAAATAGCGCTTACCTTGAAATGCTTCTGCAATCTTAGTAAAGGTAGAAATTTGGTGCTTATCAAAATGTGGTTGAATTTTAATTTTTAAAGTAAATTTAGAAGATAATTTTTTCTTCACATTGACTAATCCTGTGTAATATATATTTTGAGAGATTAAACTAACAGGAAAAACTAAACTAATAAAAAGTAACAAAGAAGCTAGACCCAGCAAGACATCCTTAATTTTAAAACTAATTAATGATACCAAGCTATCTCTAAACACAGAAACAGGTAAGAGGAATTCAATAAAATTAAATTCATTTTTATACACTAGCGGAGCCGTTAAAATAATAAAAATAAAAGTGGAAAAAGTAATTGTTAAAAGTAGCCCTAACTTTTTAACAGCCGTTCTCAAAATTAACATTAAAAGGAAGAAAAGCAAGGAAATTGCAAAATAACCAACTAGGAATACGCAAATAGTTAATGCAACAACACCCACATTTGAATTTAAATAAAAAATAGTAATTACCATACCTATTAGTGGCAAAACGTATAACCATAGTCTCTCACTTAAAACAAACATGAAAAACCTAATGGTAAATTTTTTGGTCCAACTGAAAGGGAAAAGCACAAATGCGGCTACATCGAAAAATGAATTAGATACCGTCGCTTGCCTGAATATAAAAAATATTTCCATGGTAAATAGGAACCAAATAAATGTATTCAATAAATCCGTAGGTTTCCCCCGAGCTATCATCGGGATGGTGATTAGAACTGTCAGAAATAAACCAGCAACAAGATAGTAAATGTAAATAATTTTTCTATCAAGGAAATTTATTTTCCCAAGCCAAAGTATTTTGAACATATTTTTTAAATCAAATGTATATTAGAAGCACTGACTACCAATTTGGAGTCCAGCCGCAAATCCAGCAGAAATACACATCGCACCACATTCGTCCACATTGGTACTCATTTTTGTCCAACCTATAAGGGCAAGTCGAAGCAATAAATACGATAATGGAAAACATGCTTCACCTTTTTCTATTATATATAAAGGCAAATAACCACCCTTAAATCCCTACCACTCTTGCTAATTTGGTTCTTGTATTTGTCAATAGAGCTATAACTCTAGAGCCATAGATCTACTTTTATTTTAAAAATTTCATTTTTGATTTTCGAATTTTTCGCAATTTTTACTAAACCAAATCCTTAAAATTTACTTATTTTAAAGAGAAAGTGCGCAATTTTGCAAAGTTAAATATGCATTTATCAATTTACTTTTAATCCAACGCCATACTCAAAAACAAGTTTCATTCCAAAATAAGCCGTTCTGAAAACAAGTAATAAACCGATCAAGTATAATCCAAGTAGAATTGATAAAAGTCGAGAAGATGAACTTTTAAATTTCAAAAAAATGTAAAGTTTAAACATAAAAATCACAGCAGATATGACCAAAAAATAAATTCGCACTATCCTGATGTGAGATAAGTATCTCCTCAGCTTCTTTTGAAAAACTTAAATTTTGGGCCTCAACATTTCCCGTTTGAACAGCAACGATTGAGAACAAAAGAGAGAAAAACAAAAGGAGAAATGCGAAATTTTTAAATTTACCCTTCGATGTAAATTCAATTATCTCAAATATGAAAGCAATTGTAAAAAGTCCGATCGGGAAGTGAACAAATATCGGATGCAATTTCATATCGCTCCAACTTTTATTCATCATCCAGGTGGCCACATCATGATTCTTCCACCCAAAAGATGCAGGTGAACATGATAAATGCTTTGCCCAGCTTCGCGATTACAATTGAAGACAAGCCTAAAACCACGATTGTGAATATTAAACTTTTTCGCTACCTCATTCGCAACAAGGATTAGCTTTCCCATCAACTCTGCATCTTCAGGTTTAATGTCAAGGAGCGTTGGGTAATGTTTTCTCGGGACGACAAGTATGTGAACTGGAGCCTGTGGATTGATATCCTTAAAAGCAACTATTTCGTCATCCTCATAAACAAAATCCGCCGGCATTCTTTTCGCGATGATTTCGCAAAATATACATTCATTCATCAGCAAGTATCCTTTTGTTTTTTAAGATATCAATTTATATGTGATGTACTTCCGCGCCGCTATCCAGCTACCCACAAAGCCAAGAACCAAACCAAGTAAAAATAAAGCAGGGAAAAATAAATCAGGTATATTCACACTGCTTACAACATCATCTGGAAATTGCGGTATCACAACTCTGAGCATCGTGTAAATTATCATCGCCGACAAAATCCCGGCAATCAACCCTTGTAAAAGACCTTGAATCAAGAAAGGAAGCATTATGAACCCGCGAGTTGCCCCAACAAGCTGCATTATTTTTATTAATTTTCTTTTCGCATATATGCTCAATCTTATCGTGTTAACTATCAAAAGAATTGAGATCAAGCTTAACAAAATTCCACCTCCAAGAAACGCCCACGACAAAATTTGAAAACGTCTTTCAATTATCCTAAGCAATAATCTCCTGTACTTAACATCTTCAAAATCTGGGATCTTTCTTAACTTTCCAACCACACTTTCAACCCCGCGCGAGGTCCTAAACCCCTCCTTTAACTTTATCTTGAACGACGCTGGAAGTGGATTGAAATCAAGAACACTGAAAATATCCTCCCCAAACTCCTTCTCAAATATCTTCGCTGCTTCCTCTTTTGATATATAAATCACATCTTCAACTTCATCAAACGACTTAACAATTTTTTTCAACGAATCTATTTGCTCTTTTGTCCGTCCATCCTTTATAAAGACCTCAATTTCAATCTTTTCCTTTATCATCTTGATTAAACGATTTACATTATATCCAACAATTACAAATGTGCCCATCGAAAGCAAAGAAACAATAAGCACAAAAATTGAAGCAAAAGCTGATAGCCTCGATCTTTTAAAGCCAGACATTGCTTCTTTAAAAGCATATCTAAATCTCATTCAACTTCCCTCCCTTTCTCATAAGTCCCGAGAAACTTATAATACTGCGTCATTTTTTTCAATTCACTTATCGCATCAGCACAAATTTCATCTTCAATGCTTCCCTCAAAATCAAGATAAAACATATATCTCCAAGGTTGCCCAATTATTGGCCTCGATTCAATTTTCAAAAGGTTAATGTACCTATAAGCAAAGACGCCAAGCGCTGAAAAAAGAGCGCCTGGTATATTTTTCGTTGTGAAGATAATCGATGTTTTAGGATTTTTGCGCGCTATGATTTTTCTTTTTGACAAAATTAAAAACCTTGTGAAATTTTTTTCATGATTTTCTATGCCCGATTTTAAAGTTTTCAAGCCATAATATTTGCCCGCTTGCTTGCCGGCGATGGCTGCTCCGTCAAGTATTTTTTTCTCTTTTATCATTTTCGCAGAGCCAGCTGTATCATAAGTTGGAATTATTTCAACACCTTTCAACTTCTTAAGAAAATCCTCACATTGAGCTAACGCTTGCGGGTGTGAATAAATTTTTTTAACATCGCTCATTCTCACACCGTAATTTGCAAGCAGATAATGTTTTATCCTTAACTTTACTTCACCAACTATATAAACATTATGCCTCTGAAGCAAATCATAATTTTGATGTATGCTACCGTACAACGAATTTTCAATTGGTATAACTCCATAATCAACATCACCTTTCTTCACACTTTTGAAAACTTCCTCAAAAGAGTGAAGAGCGATGGGTATCATCCTATCGCCGAAAAACGCATACCCAGCCTGTTCGCTAAAAGCTCCTCTTTCCCCTTGAAATGCAACCTTTACTTTCAATCTAATCTCATCCCTTTATTTAGTAATTTGATTCATCACGCCAAAAAACAATTAACCATGGCTCAGATGGACTGCTACGCTGCAATATAAAATTTGCTTTTCCATCAACCTTAACTATATCACCAGGATTGAATGTGACGGTCAAATTAAAACTTCTCACAACATTCCTATAAAGCGAATCCCCGGAATCAACAATTATATTATTCCATATAAGATCAAGATTCTGGGTATTCCTGAAAAGTCCATAAGTCGCTCTCATCTCATCAACCTTTCCCCATGAGATATCTTGTCCCTTATCATAATCACGATAAACAAAGACAAAATTTTCATCAAGCAACTTGCTATAAACGGAAGTATCCTTAAGCACATAAGCATATTTAAAATTTTGAAAAACACCCTCAATGGTCCTTTGATCGCCAAGCAATACTGATTCCTCACCACTTGTATCAAGCCCTGGTGCAAAAGGATTAACGCAAGAAAGAGTTAAAACCGAAAGTGTAAAATAAAAAAATCGCATAATCAATAGCTAAACTTTGCTTTTAACTCACTCCAACTAAATTCGTTTTGAATTTTTATATCAATCCACTTGTAAATCACCCAATTCCCGTTTTTATCCGATACAAGATAAAACTGCAGATTTCCTTTTGCGCTTTGTGGAACATCCTTAACTACATGCTGGAAATTCACAAGATAACTTGCATAATAGACAGCCTCGTCAGTGCCGAAACTCTGAAAACTTCCAGATAAAACAAGATCAGATGTGCCTCCTTGAGGAACATTAGTTTTGATATTATTAAAATAATTCCTTTCGCTATTTAAACTCCAATTTCTGAAAATATCGGGATATTGTATCTGTGCTTCCTGAGTTGGGACAAAAGTAAATCTTTTGTCTGAAAAATTTGAATCAACGAAACAACGAATATAATTTTCAGTGTTCCTGTAATAAATTGCGTTACGCAGGTTTTCAAGGGTTATCTCAGGAGTTATGGGTTGTTTCCAGCCCAATTGCTCGGTCACCTCAGTTGGCGTCTCAGGACTTCGCGTCTTAAAAAGTTGACAAGAAATAAAAGCCAAGCAAAGTAAAAAGGTTATCCTCATCATATTAAGTTATTTCTCAACCAGCACAGTTGATTTAAACTTTATATACTTTTCAAAATCTTCTCTAAACCTTTGAACCCCAAATTTTATCGGCCAGGCTGCAGCATCTCCAAGAGCACAAATTGTGTTGCCTTCGATATTATTCGCAACGCTGACAAGCAAATCAAGATCCTCAGGTCTTCCGCCACCTTTAACAATCCTGTCAAGAATTTTAAACATCCAACCTGTCCCTTCTCTGCAAGGCGTACATTGACCGCAGGATTCATGCCAATAAAACTTTGCAATCCTCCATAAAACTTTAACCATATCAGTATCCTCATCCATCACTATAACACCACCTGTCCCAATCATTGAGCCAGCGTTTCTTAAACTGTCAAAGTCCATTGTCACACCCTCAATTTGATCACCTCTTAAAGCTGGAGTTGAAGATCCACCTGGTATTACTGCTTTAATCTTCTTGTTATTTCTCACTCCGCCAGCATACTTGTAAATTAAATCGGTCAACAAAATTCCGGTCGGCAGTTCATAAATACCTGGTTTATTCACATGGCCACTCACACCAAAAAGAATTGTCCCCGGATGTTTTGGAGCACCGATTTTAGAATACCATTCGCCACCTTTTTCAATTATCACAGGAACGTTTGCAAGTGTTTCAACATTATTTATCGTCGTCGGATAACCCCAAAGTCCATATTGAGCTGGGAAAGGTGGCTTCACCCTTGGGTAACCTCTCTTTCCTTCAATTGATTCCATCAAAGCAGATTCCTCACCACAAATATAAGCCCCTGCACCACGATGAATATAAATATCGACGCTAAATCCAGAACCAAGGATATTTTTACCAATATAACCCCGAGAATAAGCTTCATCAATCGCATTTTGAAGAATTTTCATCCACTTAACATATTCACCACGGATGTAAACATAAATCGTTTGTGCCCCTATAGCATAAGCTGCTATCAATGCGCCTTCAATTAATTGATGTGGATTCTTCTCAATTATCGCTCTATCTTTAAATGTTCCAGGCTCACCTTCATCTGCATTTACAATTAAATATTTCGGCCTCGAATCCTTTGGCATAAAACTCCACTTCATGCCCGTTGGAAACGCAGCACCACCTCTACCTCTTAACCCTGACTTCTTTACTTCTTCAATAATTTCATCAGGTTTCATCCCAAGTGCTTTTCTCAAAGCTGAATATCCACCATTTGCCTCATAAACTTCTATTCGATGAAGTTCAGGTATATCTTTTAGGATTAATTTTATTTGTTCCATTATTTTCTGTCCCGACTTAGTTGTTCAATTAATTTTTCAAGTTTTTCTTTACTCATATCTTCATAATAATCATCATTTACCTGCACAACAGGTGCAGTTCCACACGAACCAAGACACTCAACCTCTGTTAATGTAAACTTCATGTCAGGCGTAGTTTGCCCTACTTTTATCCCAAGCTTTTTCTCAAGATACTCAAGATTTTCATAAGCGCCCCTCAACATGCAACTTACATTTGTACATACCTGAATATGATACTTACCAACTGGCTTTTTATTATACATCGTGTAAAATGTGACGACGCCGTAAACATGGCTGTAGGGCAGTCCAAGAAGTTCAGCGACATAGCGCATCACATCTTCTGAAATCCATCCGAATTGTTCCTGCGCTATCCAAAGAACAGGTAAAAGTGCTGCTTGAGATGTTGGATACCTTTTTTTAATTTCTTCAACCTTTTTCAAGTTTTCTTCTGTGAACATTTCAAACAAAAATTTATTTTTTGTTTATTTATCAGCCTCTCCCATGACAGGGTCTATACTTCCAATTATAACGACAAGGTCAGCAATCATATGACCTTTAAGCATCAAAGGCAACGCTTGAATATTGGTAAAAGACGGGGATCTAACTTTCAATCTCCAGGGATAACCTGTACCATCGCTCACAATATAAAAACCAAGCTCTCCCTTTGGATTTTCAACAGCGTGGTAAACTTCGCCAACAGGAGGAGTGCCACCGAAATTTGTGAGAATAAAATCATGAATTAACTCTTCCATTTTCGTATAAATCTTCTCCTTCTTGGGATGAGTTGCTTTCGGCTCATCTGCTTTTACAGGACCCGGTGGTAATTTCTCAATGCATTGTCTTACAATCTTAACACTTTCCTTCATTTCATCAAGGCGAACATAATAACGAGCAAGGCAATCCCCCTCTTCATAAACAGGTATATCAAAATCAAGCTCGCCATAAACAAGATACGGTTCATCTTTTCTTAAATCTCTTGGCACACCAACTGCCCTTAAATTTGGACCGCTCAGACCAATGTCAATCGCTTGCTCTTTTGTTATAACACCTATTCCATCTGTCCTTTCAATAAAAATTCTATTTTTGTTCAACAGCTTCTCGCACTGTTCAAGTTCTTTTGGAAAATTATCGATAAACTCTTTTATCGCATGAATTGCCTCATCGGTTATATCCTGCGCAACTCCTCCAATCCTTGCATAACTTGTTGTGAATCTAACTCCCGTCACAAGATCTAATATGCTTAAAATTTTTTCCCTTTCCCTAAAGCACCACATGAAAACAGTCAAAGCCCCGACATCCATAGCAAAGGTTCCAAGCCACACAAGATGAGATGCGATCCTTGAGAGCTCATTCAAAATCACCCTGATATATTGAGCCCTTTTAGGTGCTTCAACTCCAAAAAGTTTTTCAACCGCAAGCATATAAGCCGTATTATTAGAAAGAGGAGCGAGATAATCCATTCTGTCTGTGTGAGGTAAGAACTCAAGAAAGGTCATATTTTCAGCAATTTTTTCCTTACCTCGGTGTAAAAGCAGATGAGCCGAAAGCAACTCATTCCAAGAAGGTGAAGAATCATACGAAAATGGAAGAGTTAATTCATGATTTTATTCTCACAATTTTCGGTGGCACTCCTCCTT
>NZ_CZVS01000055.1:0-61681 GCF_001535985.1 Candidatus Kryptonium thompsonii
CAGAATTTTAACTGAAAAGGTACGACGGAATGTCCCAAAATAGGTGAAGCAGAGAGAAAACTTAAAACCCGAACAAAAATCAAGATAAATGCAAAGAATGTCGAAAAATAAAACTCCATCAAATCACTTCGCTATGTTTGGTATCTGGTTAAACAATTCCTTTGTGAAGCTGACGAGAACATCAATTATCCATGGCAAAGCGATAACAGTGACAATTGCTATAACAATAAGCTTTGGAACAAATGTTAATGTCATCTCATTTATTGAAGTTGCCGATTGAAAAATCGAAATTATCAATCCAACGATCGCCGAAGCTATCAGAACAGGAGCAGAAACCAAAAGCGCCGTGAAAAATGTCTCCCTCGCAAGGTGAATTATAAATTGCTCCGTCATCTTAAATTTTCACATAAATTTTTAATGAAAACTTTGAATTAACGATTGAACAACAAGATGCCATCCATCGATCAGGATGAAAAGTAAAATTTTAAATGGCAATGAGATCATCACAGGTGGAAGCATTATCATCCCCATAGACATTAAAACACTTGCAACGATCAAATCAATCATCAAAAATGGAACATAAATAAGAAATCCAATTTGGAACGCAATTTTAAGCTCGCTGATCGCAAAGGCTGGGATGAGCACATAAGTTGGTATTTCATTTCTATTATTTGGTTTGGGGAGTTTTGCAAGTGAAACAAAAAGAGCGAGATCATCTTCACGAACTTGTTTAAACATAAACTCACGAAGTGGTTCTATCGCTTTCTCATACGCTTCGGCTTGCGTAATCTCATTTCTCAAATACGGTTGCAATGCGTCTTTATTAATTTTATCCCAAACAGGGGACATTATAAAAAATGTAAGGAAAAGGGCAAGACCAACAAGCACCTGACTTGGGGGCATCTGCTGGACTCCCAAAGCCTGCTTCAAAAAATGGAAAACGACGATTATCCTCGTAAACGATGTCGTCAAAATGATTATCGCAGGCGCAAGCGAAAGAATCGTCATCAAAAGCAAAATTTGTAAAGTCACAGCAAGATCACCTGAATTCTGCGCCTTTCCAACTTCAACTGTTATCTTTGGAACAGGAAAGGTGATTTTGTCAGTCGAACTTGGTTGCGCATTTCCAATTGAAACTAAAAGAATGAAAATTAAAGGTAACGCAAGTTTCCTCATCTTCTCAAATCACCCCCATACTTTAAATTTAACAACTTCCCATTTTTACCGTCTCCAGAAGAATAAATTTCATCAAGCGCTCTCACAAGCTCAGGCTCACTTATTTCAGTTAGAACACTAAAAGAATTTTCACTTATCCCTAAAACTAAAATTTTGTTTATAACCTTCACAAGGTAAATTGTTTTCCTTGGCTGAATTTGAAACTTCTCATAGATTTTTATATTGGCTCCGAAACCCCGAAAACCCGCATTGGGTAGATAAAATTTTTTCATCAGATATAAAAGCGCAAACATCAAAGAAATTATAAGTGCAAATGACAGAATCAACTTTGCTAAGATGCCAAGCATTTTACCTTTTCACATTTTTTAGTCTTTCCTCAACCGCAATAAGGTTTGTAATTCTAATTCCGAAGTGTTTATCTATTACAACAACTTCTCCCTCTGCAATTTTTTTACCATTGACGATAACATCAACTGGTTCGCTTGCAAGTTTATCAAGCTCAATTATCGAACCACGATCAAGTTCAAGTATATCTTTTATCAACATTGATGTTCGTCCAAGTTCAATTGAAACGGGCAACATTACATCAAATAAAAGCTCAAGCTTGCTATTAATAACCTTTTCGGTTTGCGAATTTTGTTCCGTTGTTAATCCCTCAAAATTTTGAAATTCAGCATTTTTAACTTCCCCTTGCCCTGTTGCTTTTTCCTTTTCCATGCTTAACCCTCCTCGTTGTTTGCAATTCTTACCGCCTTTTTACCGCCGAAAATTCCAGGTTTACCGTAGAGTTTCAACTTACCAGCAATATAGACCTTAACTTCTGAATCGACACCCGTGTTAAGTAAAATTATATCTCCAACTTCAAGGTTTAGCAAATCTGCAAGAGTTACCTCGCTTTGCCCAAGCTCGACACTTACAGGAATTTTTGTTGTTTTAATTTTTTCGGCTATGTATTTCACATATTCTTCCGGTGTATGTTTCTTAACCCCCATAAATCTTTGAAGTGTCATCTTCGTCAGCGTATCTTCGATCACAAACATAGGATAACATATGGTCATTCTATAATTTTTATCAGCGAGCGAGACATTGAACGAAATAACGAGAACAATTTCACTTGATGGCGCAATTTGCACGATGTCGGGGTCACTTTCATACTTTGCAATTTTAAATTTAAATGAATCGATCATACCCCATGCTTTCTCAAGCTCAGAAATTGAGCGTTCAACTATGCCTCTGATCAAATTTTGCTCTATCTGTGTCAAAGCCCTTACAACTTTCTTCTTTCCAATCTCAGGAATTTCAACACCACCACCAAGCAACTTCTCAATCAACACAAACGAAAGCTCAATGCCAAGTTCAAAAATAAACTCTCCTTTGTTTTCACCAGCTGAAAGCGTAAAGATTACACTTGGCTTTTCAACTGAAAGTATATACTCCGAATAAAAAAGTTGATCGACATTTTCAACCTGAATTGAAACTGGGGTTTGAAGTCGACTTGTAAGGTAATAGCCAAGAGATTCAGCAAAATTTTGATGAAGTGTTTGAATTGTTCTTATCTGATTTTTTGAAACACGGCTCGGACGACGAAATTCATATGGGACAACCTCTTTTTCTCCCTGCGTTGATATTATCTCCCCAGGTGATTTCCCAGCGCTAAAACCCGCCAGTAAGCTGTCTATTTCTTGCTGTGATAAAATCTCAGGCATTGCTCTTTATCATTGGATTATAAATTTGCTGAAATAAACATTTCGTACCTTTCCTTGTGTCAAGATATCATCGACTTTTCTCGCTATCTCCCTTCTTAAATCTTTACGCTTGGAAACATCGCTTAATTCTTCGAGCGTCTTATTCGAAAGAATATTTATCAAGATATCATTCACTATAATTTCCTTGCTTTGAATCTCCGCAAATGCCTTTTCATTTGTCACTTCTATCCCAACGCTTGTTAATAAATATCTCATTCCCCCAGTTCCAGCTGGATTTACAATTAAATCTTTAACGACGAATAAAAACTCAGGATGCAAACCAACAAATTCAGATTCGCTAATTTTATATTCATCGGCTGTTTTTTCTGCTGGCATCTGCGATTTCATTGGCTGTTTTTGTGAGCTATCCGAGACAGCCGTTTTTGAATTCAAATCAAGAACAAGAAGATAAGCAATTATAATCTGCAAAATGATAATCGGGATTGAAACAAGAAAAATTGTTTTTTTAGCACCTTTATGTTTCGTCTCAACTTGATCTTGTGGCACTGCTGCTTGCGGTTGAGCTAAAGATTTATCTGGCATTTTTATACTCGTTTTTGTTTAAACCTTCTCAAAAAATAAAAACAAAGGGTATGCCATTTAATTTTTTTACAAAATCAAGGAATTTTTGCAGAATGGATTAGGTAAAAGGATGGCTAATATTGGGCATTTGAATGAGATTATTAAACAAAAAAGCCCCAGCAATAAGCTGGGGCTTAAAAGCACTGTCAAATAAAATTATCTCTTTCCTGGGTTGAGAGTTTTAGCATGAGGCCTTGGATCCTGATTAGCACGAGCCCAGATTATATACGCTTCTATTGCTTTCATCCGTGGGTCATCTTCTTTGAGAGGTTTGCCTTCCATTGGATTTTCAATGCACCAGTTGATCATATCGCGAAGCAAAGCGATCTTCTTCAATTGAATTTGGAACTTTGGATATGTCTCTGGATGGGTATCTGTTGCATCAGGATGACACATATCGCATGAAATCCCATTCGTCCCAAGCGATGGGTCATGAAACCATTTGTATCCTTCTTCAATCATTGCCTTCAATTCTCGTTCCCAAATCAAAGAATCCCTCCTTGTGAATTTCGTTGACTGATATTTCTTCTGCTGTTGATATGTTGCCAAAAGCATATTCGCGACCTCTTGCGCTTTCTCCCTTGTCATAACTTCATCCTTTGAAACATCATTTAAAACAACTTGCGTTTCCCCATCACATGCTGTTATAACTTTTTTCTCGGATTTCTTATCACCTTTGCCCTCAATGGCACTCAAATCATTCTTGCCACTTAAAAATATACTAACGAGGAAGACAGAGATAAGTAAAACAATTTTTTTCTTCATAGAAATTCCTCCTTAGAAGTTTATTTTTAAAACGATGGATCAACTGGAACTGGTGGAACTTCTTCTTTTCCACCTGATTCAAGATATCTTGCCGTAACTTTCATAGGTTCCCTGCTCCAGAGATTATAAATTTTATTCGCTTTTCCATTTGCTAAAACCTCAACTGTTCCATCACCTGTGCCATCAAATTGATCGAATGGGTCAGCCCTGTTCATCTTGATCGTCAATTTCGGAAGTCCAGTCGGTGCGTAAGGCCATGGCCAAGCAGTTGAAAGCATACCGTAGAAGTTTATGTTCCCGATTCTGTTAAACACAGGTTGATGCGTATGCCCGTGGATCACAGTAACATTCTTAAATGGCCTCAAAAGCGCTTGAACTTCTTCCGCGTCATCAGTCCAGAAATTCCATGGCTTGTAATACTTGTAAAGCGGAGAATGAGAGAACACAACTATTGGGGTATCCTTTGAAACCTTCGCAAGGTCTTGCTTAAGCCACTCGAATTGTTTTTTACCAACATCTCCATAACCTCTTCCAACTGTGAAGGGTCTTCCCTTCGGATTATCAAGCTGAGCCATAAATTTCATTCTTTCCATCGGGGTCATCTTTGTCTCCGTCCAGTAATCATCCACAAGGACGGAATTCAAAACGATGAAGTGCACCCCCTTATGATCAAACGAATAATACGGTTTACCAAATAGTTCAATCCACTTCTCACCGAGATCAAGATACCAATCGTGCTCTCCAACCATCATATAGAGTTTTGGTTTAAGCTCGCTTAAAATCTCTTTACCAAGCTTTAACTCCTCAGGCTGCCCAAGTTGAGCAAGGTCACCGCCGAACAAAACAAAATCAGGCTGTGGATCAAGCGCATTCACATCTTGAACTGCCTTCAAAGCAGCGCGGACAAATCTTTCATTAAGCTTTCGTTCGTAAAGATGGGTATCCGAAATGTAGGCAAATCTGAACTTGACTTCGGTCCCACCACCTTGCTTTGCTTCAACTGCTTCAACAAGCTGGAATGAATGCGGCGGGAATTGATTCTTTGCAAGCGCGACCGCTGCAGAAGCCATCGCAACTTTAATAAACTGCCTTCGGTTTAATTTCGGAAGAGCCTTGAAAAATTCATCTCGCTCTTTCAAGTATTGCTCTTCTTTCCTTTCACTTGGCATTTTAGGCATGATTTTGCACCTCCTTTGTTTATTTGTTCATTTATTTTCGGGGAAATCTTTTGGAAATTCACCTGTTAATGCCTTCAAAAATTCAACAAGATCCTGCTTCTCCTGATCTGTTAAATTAAGAGGTCTCATCTCACCCGATAGATTTGGATTCGCATTCCCACCCCTATTGTAAAATTCAATAACATCCATAAGCGTTGCCTCACTCCCATCGTGCATATAAGGGGCGGTAAGTTCAACATTTCTCAATGTTGGAGTTTTAAACGCACCGATATCCTTGGGATTAAATGTTACGAGAAATCTCCCAAGTTCAGAAAATGCTGGGTCAAGCGCAAGCTCATCAAGTTTTCTCTTATCAAGTCGTCCTTGCTTCGCAAGTTGTTCGGCTTTCTTCGCAAGTTCCGCAAATCCCTCCTTGTTCATCGCAACACCGATGTTGTGATATTTATTATCCGTGAAGAATGGATTTGAACGATTGAACTCATGACATGTTATACATCTGGCTTTGCCTTGAAACAATTGCCACCCTCTCTTCGCAGACTCACTAATGGCATTCTCATCACCAGCGATAAACCTGTCAAATGGCGAATTTCCCGTCAATAATGTCCTCTCAAAAGCAGCGATGGCTTGGGCAACTCTATCAATGGTGATCTCGCCACCGAAAACTTTTTTAAATGCCTCAACATATTCAGGGATTCCTTTCAATTTTTTAACAACCGCATCATGATCTGGCATGCCCATTTCAATCGGATTGATTATCGGCTGTTTTGCCTGTTCTTCAAGTGTTGGAGCTCTTCCATCCCAAAACTGTTGTTCAAAAAACATTGCATTTAAAACAGTTGGAGCATTTCTCGCGCCCTTCTTTCCACCTACCCCCTCACTTACCTTTTTATTTTCTGCAAATGCAAATTTCGGGTCATGGCAAGTAGCACAGGCAACAGTATTATCAACGGAAAGGCGTTTATCAAAAATAAAGTTTCCTTCCAAGTTCAACCTTTTCAGGGGTTATTGGGTTATCTGGCGGAATGAATATCTCCCATAAATCCCTTGGGATACCGAGTGGGATTTTTACTTCATAACTTGCTTTTGAAGATGAGTTTGCTTGCTTTTCGCTGACAAATGTAAAGGACAATAAAAAGACGATGAATAGTAAAACAAACCAGTAAAATTTTTCCAATCTCCGCATGGTCGTTTGTTTCTTTATTTTTTCGACTTTCACTTATTAAGACAAGCGAAAGTGCCAATTTATTCCACTGATAATTTGTTTTTCCGTCTTATGTTCAATATATTTATATCAAACCTAGGGGGCCGTAGCTCAGATGGGAGAGCGCCAGAATCGCACTCTGGAGGTCACGGGTTCGAATCCCGTCGGCTCCACATCTCTATTTGAAATTCCTGTTTCACTTTTTTATATTTACCTTACCTTATGAAAACTTCTGGCAATCAGCAATGTTTGAAAAAATCAAAAAAGAGATCATCAATTCAATTGATTCCTTGCTGAGGTATGCACTTGCAATGACTGGAAACGAAGAGGATGCGAAAGATTTAGTTCAGGAAACCTGCTATAAAGCATTGAAGAATATGGATTCACTTGACGAAAATTCAAATGTGAAGGCTTGGCTTTTTACAATTATGCGAAACCTATGGTTGAACCAACGAAAAAGAAACTTAATTTCGCCCATTCACCTTGATGAAACAATTGAAAATGTAAGCGATGAATGGAATATAAATCCAGAGGAATTGTTAATTAATAATGAAATGCGTCAATTGCTGATGAAAGCATTGAACGATTTGCCAGATGCGTATAAGGAAATTCTTATTTTGAGGTATTTTGAGGATTTTTCATATAGTGAAATTTCAAAAATTCTTGATTGTCCACTTGGAACAGTTATGTCGAGATTAAACAGAGCAAGGGAAAAACTGAAAGAAGCGTTTTTAAAAATTTACGAAAAGAAATAGCGATGATAGATCACAAAACAATTAAAGTCTGGATAAACCTTTACCTTGACGGTGAACTTGCCGGAGATGAGCTTGAACAATTTAAACAACATATAAAAGAATGCGCTGAATGCGCAAAAATTTTAAAGCAACAGCGTGACTTCGTTGATTCAATAAGAATTTTAAAAGAAGAAATAAACATCGATTTTAACGATTTCAAAACCGAACTTGTAAAGCAAATTGAGAAATTTAAGCCGAAAAAAAGCAAAACTTTTATACGGTCTTTTTCTCTTGTCATGGTTGCAATCTTTTTTATCGGTGTCTTATTAACTATTTACTTTTACTCACAGCGTACTGATTTGGCAGCTATAGCGGTCGAAAATCACATAAGACAGATTAACGGCCAACTTCCCCTTGAAATACAGACATCTTCTGAGGCAGAGATTTCAAACTGGTTTGATAAAAAGTTAAAATTCAACTTTCGCCTTCCGCGTTATCCAGATCCCTCAAACCAACCCTATCGCATAAAAGGAGCGCGACTTGTGGCGCTGAACAACGATTATGCTGCGCTTGTGTCATACGAGATGGACGGTCGGCCTATGACATTACTTGTTGCACCATCTAAAAGTGCAAGCCCGCACGGAAAAAGGAAGGTTAACTTCAAAGATATTAACTTTTATTTGGATACCAGAGATGGATTTAATATTCTTTCATGGACGGATAAAGGTTTAACATACGCCCTTGTTTTTGATTTTGAAAATTTTGATTGGAAAAAGCCGTGCATCGTCTGTCATAGTTCGGGGACAAAAGAAATGTAAAAGTTTCGACCTTACTCCCCATTTGGAATCACTTCAAAATTTTTAGTAAATTATTAACACAAGAAAAACAAACCTTCAAAAACGGCAATGCCTGCACCAAAGGAAATAAAAAGAATTTCAGAAGTTATTTGGGAAATACCTGAAACATATAAGAAAGGCATGCGTGTACCCGCGCGGATTTACGCCACTAAACAACTTCTTGATGCAATGGATGAAGGTGTCTTTGAACAAGTGACAAATGTTGCCTGTTTGCCCGGGATTCAAAAATACGCTCTATGCATGCCAGACGGACACTGGGGTTATGGTTTTCCAATTGGAGGTGTAGCTGCGTTTGATTTTGACGGTGGTGTCATATCGCCCGGAGGTATAGGTTTTGACATAAACTGCGGAATGCGACTTGTAAAAACGAACTTAACGCTTGAAGAAGTGAAACCAAAGCTTAAAGAACTTGTTGACCTTCTATTTCAAACTGTCCCAACTGGAGTCGGAGCAACTGGATTTGTTAAACTGTCAAATTCACAATTTGATGAAGTAATGGTAAAAGGTGCTCGCTGGTGCGTTGAACATGGGTATGGTTGGAAGGAAGATCTCGAAAGAATTGAGGAACACGGTGCTATAAAAGGAGCCGATCCATCCAAGGTAAGCAAAAAAGCAAGGGAACGTGGAATAGATCAACTTGGGACACTTGGTTCGGGAAATCACTACCTTGAAATACAGGTTGTTGATAGAATCTTTGATCACAATGTTGCAAATAGCTTTGGAATTGAACAAGAAGGTCAAATCGTCGTTATGATTCACTGCGGGTCAAGAGGTTTCGGGCATCAGATAGCAACAGATTATTTAAAAGTTTTTCTTGACGCCATGAAAAAATATGGCATCCCACTTCTTGACAAAGAACTTGCCTGCGCACCGATTGACTCACCCGAAGGTAGAGATTACTACTCCGCTATGCTTTGTGCAGCTAATATGGCGTTTGCAAATCGTCAAGTCATTCTTCACAGAGTTAGGGAAGCATTCGAAAAAGTTTTCAAAAAATCTGCAGAAGAACTTGAAATGCACTTAGTTTATGATGTTGCACACAACATCGCAAAAGCTGAAGAATATGAAGTTGATGGAAAAATTAAAAAGCTTCTCGTTCACAGAAAAGGTTCAACCCGTTCATTTGGACCCGGACATCCGGAGCTTGCAGAAATTTACAAAGATACAGGTCAACCTGTAATAATTGGTGGCTCAATGGAAACAGGTTCGTATCTTCTCGTTGGAACCAAAAGAGCAATGGAAGAAACATTTGGCTCAACCTGCCACGGCAGTGGAAGAACAATGAGCAGGCATAAGGCAAAAAAGGAGATAAATTATAATCAGCTTATCAAACAAATGGAAGAGCGAGGTATATATGTAAGGGCTGCTTCAAAATCTGGCCTAGTTGAGGAGGCAGGAGCAGCGTACAAAAACATATCGGATGTAATTGAAGCAGTTGATAGAGCGGGCATTTCAAGAAAAGTTGCCGCTTTAAGGCCAATCGGCAACATAAAAGGTTAAATGAATTCTCACCTGAGGAAGATACATCCATCCTGTCTTTTGATTTTTAACCCTTTTGCTTTAAATTTACAAAAAATCAAAAACAATTTGAGGTAAAAGACGCACCATGCCCATAATGGCTAAGATGAGAGATAATTTACCAGCAATTCTTTTATCACTTGTAATTCTTTTCCTTTTAACAATTGTCCTTGATTGGGGAATGGATATAACCGGCAGACACCGCAGCAATGGCTTCGCACGCGAACCAATTGGGATAGTTAACGGGGAAGAGATAACTTATCAAGAATTCAATCAAGCCCTTGAATTTGAAATTGAAAATTTCAAGCAAAGAACTGGAAATGATCCCGACGATTTTATGCTCGAACAGCTTAGAAATCAAGTATGGGAACAACTTGTCACAAGAAAACTTATCGAACAAGAGATAAAAAAACTTAATTTAACAGTAACAGATGAAGAAATAACCGATTGGGTTTTGAATTCACCTGAAACATTACCTGAACCAGTTAAGAGAAATTTTGTGGATTCAACAGGGAAAATAGACAGAGTTCTCCTTGAAAGGGCTTTGAAATCAACAACCCCACAAGCGAGGCAATTTTGGATAGAGGTTGAAAAATTTTTGAAGGCGCAAAAATTAACGGAAAAACTTCAAAGCCGTCTCCTTGCAAGTGTTCTTGTGAGTGAAGGGGAAATAAGAGAAAGGTTCGAGAAGCAAAATACAAGATATGAAATTAAATATGTCTCACTTGATCCAAATAGATTTTCCAAAGAGATAAGCGAACCAACAGATGACGAGATAAAAGAATATTACAGGAATCATCAAGATGAATTCAGGATCCAAGAAACGAGACGCTTGAAATATGTACTTTTCTCTGATATGCCATCCGCGGAAGATACTGCATCCGTTTTGAGGGAGCTAGAAAACTTTAAACAACAAGCGATGCAAGGGGCTGACTTTGTTGAGCTTGTAAAGAATTACTCAGAAGCACCTTTCTCAGATGTATTTTTTAAGCATGGTGAACTTTTACCCGAAATTGAAAATGAAATATGGGATAAAAAAGTTGGTGAAATTGTTGGGCCGTTGAAAGCAAGCGATGGAATTCACCTTATAAAAATTCTTGATGAACGCAAAGGTTCTGATACATTTGTAAGAGCAAGCCATATTCTCGTCCCCATTGGTCGAGACACAGCCGAATCATACAATCTTGCTAAAGATATTCTCAACCTTGCGAAAAAGGGTGAGGATTTTGCAAAGCTTGCTGCGACTTTCTCCGTTGATCAAGTTACAGCCAGTAAAGGTGGAGATCTCGGTTGGTTCGGAAAGGGAAGAATGGTAAAAGAATTTGAAGAAGCGTGCTTTAAAGCAAAACCTGGAGAAATAGTTGGTCCCGTCAGAACTCAATATGGTCTGCACATCATCAAAGTTATCGCCAAAGACAACAGAGAATTAAAAATTGCTGACATTAAATTAGGTGTGAGAGCAAGCTCCGAAACAATAGAATCGCAGAGAAAGCGAGCGGAAGACTTCAGCCACACTGTAAGTGGGAAAAAATTTGTCCAGGAAGCTTCAGCGCTTGGTCTTGACATCAAAACAACACCACCGTTTACCAAAGATTCACCTATCCCTGGAATTGGGTTTAACAAGACAATCTCTGATTGGGCATTTTCAAATAAATTGGGAAGTGTAAGCCCTGTGTTCAAGATCAGAGGTGGGTTCGCGGTCTTTACAATAAGCGAAATCAAAGAAGCTGGTATAAGACCACTTGAAGAAGTAAGAGAAGCGATCAAGGTTAGAGTAAGGCGCGAAAAACTTAAAGACAAGGCATATAATTATCTTGAAAGCCTCAGAACTAAACTCAACAAAAACGAAGGTCTTGAATCTATAACAAAGCTTGATTCAACGCTTGAAGTAAAAACTGCATCAGGTTTCACGCTTTCTGGTGGAATTCCTGGGATTGGCACGGATGAAAATGTCCTTGGCAAACTCATTGATATGAAACCAAATGAAATTTCGCAAACTATAAAAGGCAATTCATTTGTTTATCTCATTCAACTTGTAAATAAAACACCTTTTGACTCTTCCGCTTATAAATCCCAACACGAAACCTTAAAACAACAAATTTACAACGAAAAGAAAAACACACTATTTTTCAGCTGGATCGATAATTTGAAAAAGAACGCTAAAATAGTTGACAACCGATCCTTGTATTTCGAGCAATAATTTCTATATTGCCCAGCTTTGATAAAGGCTGGGCTGATTTCGCACAATAATCTATAACTAAGCTATGTTTCCAAAACTTGCAAAAAGTTTAATTTTGTTGTTCCTACCACTTTTGAGCTTTTCATTCGCCCAGCCTAGCAAGTCAATTTCTTTAAATTTTAACTACATTCTTTCCGCCTTCGTTTATCCAGATGTGATCTCAAGAGATAGAGGCTTGCGCGATTTTTCAACCGAAGTCAATGGATGGTTCGGCTTCTCGGCTGAACTAAGACATAAAATAACCGAAGGTTACTTAGCGGGGCTATCACTTGAAGTCGTAAATAAAAAAGTTGGCGATTTCTTAACACGAAGAATTTCCAATCAACTCATAAAAATTCCAATTGAAGATAAATACACAATTTACATCGCCGAACTAAATTTATTTTTTCTCGCTCCATTTAGCTCTGAGAAATGGAGCGTTTACATCGGTGGCGGGGTCGGTGCTTATAAAGGAAATTTTACCAAATCCATCGTTAACACAAGAAGTGAGGTTCAAAATTCGCCGATTAATCTTGGTATCCAAGTGATGTCGGGAGTTGGATATAACTTGCTTAAAAATTTGGGGCTCAAGGCAGAATTAAAATTTCGCGATCCAATTGTTGAGGTTGAAAGCAAATTTAAAGACAGCTCGATAAGCTACGATGGCTACATCATCCAAATTGATCCGTCACCTTTTAGAACGAGAATTAATTTTGATACAATGACCTTTGTTCTTGGAATAGCTTACTCATTTTAAAAATTAACAAAACTTACAAAATGACTACATACGCAGAGCAAAAAAAGATGATCGAAGAACTTCAGCGAATTTCATATCGATTAAAGGGAAAGGACAAATACGATTTTGAAATGTTTCTTAAAAGACACAAAGACGACGAAGACCTTGATTCTCTATCAATGAGACGGCTTCGTGAAATTTACGAGAAATATGTCATAAAGAAAGAGAAATAAAAAATGATAGGTTTAATCGGAATCGCAATTATTATTTTGATCGTGATATTTGCCATCTTCTACGGGTATGGTTTAATTTTGAAACAGGAGAGATCGCAAAATCCATATTCAGCACAATTAAAATGCACTCTTTGCGGTAGAACATTTGATAAAGGAAAACTTGTTGAGAGAGCTATTGGGATTGAAAAAATTTACTACTTTTGCGGTGAATGTATTCAAAGCCTACACGAAGATTACCTGAACCTAAATTCAAAACAAAATTGAGCAACCATCTATGTTACTTTGCGAATTTAGCATGACCCCAATTGGACAAGGTGAAAGCGTGAGCAAATATGTTGCAAGATGTGTAGATATAGTTGACAAAAGTGGGCTTGAATATAAGTTAACACCAATGGGAACCATAATTGAAGGGGAATGGGATGATGTGTTTAATACGATTAAAAAATGTTTTGAAGCGTTGAAAGACGAATGTAACAGAATATCTATTACAATCAAGGTTGATTATAGAAAAGGTAGAGTTGGAGCGCTTGAGAGCAAAGTTAAAAGCGTTGAAGAAAAACTTGGGCGAAGTGTGAAAAAGGGTTAACTCTTTTCGTTTTTAAACTTCTTTAAAATCGCAAGCGGTATAATTATAACATATGCGATAAACAAAAGAATCGGCGCAAGCGTAACAGCGGTGAAACTATCAACTCCACCTATTGCCATAAGATAAAAACCGATAAAAATTAAAACAACGCCAAAAATAAGGAGGAAAAAATTTACTGCTGAAAAAGGAATTTCATGCTTAGGAAAAATAACTTTGGACTTTTTCTCTTTTGGCTTTGCCATCTGCGTAAAGTTTTATTTTTTTAACTTTCAAAAGATAAAAAAATAAACCAAGTTTTGCAAATATGCGCAAGATATTTTTAATTGCTCCTTTTCTTCTCTTTCTTCTCTCGTGTGACCATGGACTAAAACCAACGGAAGCAGGCACCCTGATCTATGAAGAGCCTGGGTTTGGTGGAACGGTTTATTTCAAAGGCACATGGCCAGATACAGTTTATGATCTAAGAGTTGTAGCTTTTAGAAATTATCCACCAAGTGATATAATAAACGAAGTTTTAGGGGGAAAAGCAAAATTTAGCCAATCATTGCCAAAAAAAGTAGACTCAACAAAATACGAAGTTCTTGCAGACACTGGAAAATGGGAATACATTGCAGTTGCACTTCAATATGGCCCAAACATATTTTCAGATTGGAAAGCAATTGGAGTTTACGATACAACGGAATATGACACGATTCCAACCCCAATTTACATTCCATATGGTAAATTCATAAGAGGAATTAACATCACATGCGACTTTGACAATCCCCCACCCCAACCGTTTAAATTTGCTGAAATAATTGGCTTCCTAATTGCAAAACAAAATTTAAAAGATTGAAACAATGCGAATTTTCATTCTCTTACTTTTAATAATTTCACAGCTCTTCTCTCAACAGCAAAAACCGGGAACTTTATCCGGTGTGGTGCTTGACTCAGAAACCAAGCAACCAATCTTCGGAGTTAATGTGCTACTTGAAAACACATTTCTTGTCTCAGCAACAAACCCGGATGGAAAATTTATAATCAAAAATATCAAACCCGGGAAATACACACTTAAATTTTCAGCGATAGGCTATGAAACAAAAAGGATTGAGATTGAAATCTTGCCTGCTCAAGAAACTAACATAACAGTTGAGTTAAAACCAACCGCTTACACGACTGAACCAGTTGTTATAACAGCGACAAGAAGGGAGCAGACACTAAGCGAAATCCCGATAAGCACGCACGTAGTTGAATCTGAACTCATTTCAAATAGAAACAATCTTCAAATCGATGATATACTTCGCTATGTTCCAGGCGTTAATATGATTCAATATCAAGTTAACATTCGTGGTTCAAGTGGATACAGTCGAGGTACGGGAACAAGAGTTTTGCTTCTCTTCGATGGGATGCCATTTTTAACTGGCGATGCAGGAGAAATAATATGGGAAGCCATACCAGTTTGGCAAATTGATAGAGTTGAGATTGTAAAGGGCGCTGGTTCAGCTCTTTACGGCTCAAATGCTATAGGCGGAGTGATAAATGTAATTACAAAAGAAACCAGCCCAAGACAAAATTTACGCTTTAGAACTTACTTCGGAATGTATGATAAACCATATTATCAAGAATGGCGATGGAGCCAAAGAAATAGATTTTACTATGGCGGTTTTGCTTCACTGAATTTATCAACTCAAAATTTAAGTTCGCTAATCCATATTCAAAGAGGCATTGATGAAGGATACAAGCAAAATCAGAACTATCACAGATGGAATCTTTTTTCAAAATTTAAGTACACCTTTTCCCCGTACTCAACTTTAAACCTTATTTTCACCTATCTTCGACAAAAAAACGAAACATTTTTCTATTGGAAAAATCTGAGAAATGCCTTGCGACCAAGAGATGAAGATGTTGGAGCGATGGTAAATTCAGAAAGATTTGTCACCTTCGCACAATACAAAAAAATCATGACCCCGAAATTCTTTTACACTTTTCGCCTTGGCTTTTTCAGAAACAAATGGAATGATAATGGAACTCCACAAAATCGAAGCACCGCTGGACTTACAAACTCCGAAGTTCAACTCAACTATCAACCAGACGAAAGAAACTATCTTATAGCTGGAATTGAATTGACTTACAACACCGTCAAATCTTCGCTCTTCGGAAGGCGAAATTCACACTCAATTGCGTTATATCTTCAGGACGATATCAAACTTTTACCGGAGCTTTCCATTTCACTTGGATTAAGAAATGATTTATATAAACTTGATTCTCTGAAGTACACAGGGCAGATAAACCCAAAATTCAGTGCAATTTACAAACTCACCCAAACTTTAAATTTTAGAACATCACTCGGGACGGGTTTCAGAGCCCCGGCAATAAGCGAAGCCTTCACAAGCACAACTGCCGCAGGTGTAACTGTTAAACCAAATCCATCTTTAAAACCAGAGCGAGCTATATCGTTTGAGGTTGGCTCAAGGTTTATATCACCAATCATACTGATTGATTTATCGCTATTTTGGAATCACTATTGGAACTTGATTGAACCAGTATTTGATACAGACGGAAAAATTATATTTAAAAATGTTACAGAAGCAAGAATACAAGGAGCAGAAGTTGGAATTAACTTTTATCCTGTAAACTTTATAAGTTTTTCGCTTGGTTATACTTATCTTTTCCCGTGGGATTTAAGTGAAAATGCAATCTTGAAATACAGGCCGAAACACATTTTTTACGCCAACACAAATGCAAGTTATAAGTTCCTATTTGCAGGAATTGACTTTAGATTTATCAGCAAATATGAAAGAATTGATGAACTTTTAAAACTCATCGTCTCCGACGCTGAGGCAAGAGTGCCCATTTATGTTGTCGATGCAAGGCTTGGGATTGATATGAAAAGATTCAAAATTTATCTAAACGGAAATAATCTTTTGCAGTATAACTATGTTGAAATCGTTGGGAATTTGGCACCGATAAGGAATTTCAATTTGTCGGTTGAATATGAGATTTGATGGAAAAACTTGGGAAAAATGAAAATAATAGGGTATAATATGTCAAGAATGCTGATTTGGAAGTGATTGCAGTTTTGTTTAGAGTTGATAAGACAAGTTATACTTTATCTCGCCAACAAAAAGATAGAGAAATAAAAATGCCCAGTCGCTTGATAGAGATATTTGAAGATACAAGGCTTGTTGAGAAGATAAAAAATCGTTTACCTTACCTTTTCCAACTCGCAGAATTAGAAAGCTCGAGGGCGGGTAAAACAGGGATGGAGGTTGGCTCAGTTCGAGAAAGAATAATTGTAGCATTGCTCATTTATAAATTTGGTGAAGCAAATGTCGAGACAAACATTCCTATAACTGAACCTGAGGTAGATGTAAAATTATTTGGCGAGCCAATATCAATTAAAACAATTACTGGTAAAAGTTTCGGAGGAGTTAAACTTATATGGACAGTCGATGCTCAAAAAGCAAAGGAATTTCGCGAAAATTATTATCCTTCTTGCGATATTTTGCTTATCCAAATTAACTGGAATGATGTTGGAGGATTTTATTATATTCCATTAGAAACTCAAATCAACCTTTTTGACAGAATTGGCAGAGAAAACTATATTAAACTTCCAAAACCTGGAACAAATCCAAGAGGTGTTGAAATCTCTAAAGAGGCATTATCAAGTTTAGTTAATGATAATATGACAAGAAAAATTGAAATAAATTGGCAAAAAACAAAAGTAAACTTTAATCCTTACAAAAGATGGGTTGATCTTTGGATGGAGGATTAAAATGAGCAACAATCGGAAAAAAATCGGAACAAAAACGAGTTCATTCGGCTCACCAGGTAGAATTGCCCATGATTCTACCCCGTTCTACGCAAGCAAATTATATGAAGGATTACCCAAAGAAGAAGCTGTAGAATATACAGAAAACCCAGTTCCGTCTCACATCTTGGATAAGATCCTTTGTAAGTCAAGCGAAAGGATGGAAGAGTTACCTGATAACAGCATTCACCTAATGGTTACTTCACCGCCCTATAATGTAGGGAAAGAATATGATGAGAACCTTACTTTGGATGAGTATAGAGCATTTTTGAAAAGGGTATGGAGTGAAGTTAAAAGAGTTCTTGTTCCAGGAGGAAGGGCATGCATTAATATTGCCAATCTTGGAAGAAAACCATACATTCCGCTTCACGCTTTTATCATTGAAGACATGCTTGATTTAGGTTTCTTGATGAGAGGCGAAATCATCTGGAACAAGGGATCAAGTAGCAGCCCTTCAACAGCATGGGGCACTTGGCTTTCCGCTAAAAATCCAACGCTAAGAGATGTGCACGAATACATTTTAGTCTTTTCAAAAGGTACTTTCTCAAGAGAAAATTTGGGAAGAAAAAGCACTATTTCCAGAGATGAATTTCTCGAATTTACCAAAAGCGTTTGGACATTTCCTGCGGAACCAGCTACAAAAGTTGGGCATCCCGCACCGTTTCCTGTAGAATTACCGTATAGATTGATTCAGCTTTATACCTTTGAAGGGGAAATTGTTTTAGATCCTTTTATGGGCAGTGGACAAACAGGGATTGCGGCTATAAAAACCAAACGGCATTACATAGGGTATGAGATAAATGAAGAGTATGTGAAGTTGGCAGAAAAAAGAATCAGGGAGTTTGTTTCTGAATCTGGCATTTTAAAGTTATTTGAATTCGAAGAAGAGAAGAAAAGAAAAAAGAAAAAATAAAAAATGACAGGGGATTTTCTCCCCTGTCATCATTTAGACAACTTCAACTTCTGCTTTTTTAGTAAAGACTGGCTTACCGTAAAAATCAACATCTACTATAATAGTATCACCACTCATAAATTCCCCAGCAAGGATTTTTTCAGCAAGTGTGTCAAGTATGTGTTTCTGTATAACCCTTCTCAAAGGTCTTGCACCAAATGTCGGATCATAACCAATTTCAGCGAGCCATACCTTAGCTTTGTCAGTGAGCTCAATCTTCATATTATTTTTCTCAAGACGCTTATTAACTTGTTTTATTTGCAAGTCAACTATTTTAAGTATATCTTCTTTCGTCAGTGGCTTAAAGAAGATTATCTCATCAATCCTGTTCAAGAATTCAGGCCTTATCGTTTGTCTCAAAAGTTGCATTAATTCGTTTCTTATTTCTTCCATAACTTTGTCTTTATCTTCGTAGTTCATTCTTGATATTTTCTCTTGGATTATGTGCGAGCCAATGTTGGATGTCATGATGATAATCGTGTTTTTAAAATTAACAACATGTCCTTTGCTATCCGTCAAGCGCCCATCTTCAAGAACTTGAAGCAGGATGTTAAAAACTTCTGGGTGCGCCTTTTCAATTTCATCAAGCAAAACGACCGAATAAGGTTTCCTTCTTACAGCTTCTGTTAACTGCCCACCCTCTTCATATCCAACATAACCAGGCGGTGCCCCAATCAATCGTGAAACTGAAAATTTTTCCATATATTCAGACATATCAATTCTCACCATAGCGTTCTCATCGTTAAAAAGCAATTCTGCAAGCGCTCTTGCAAGTTCTGTCTTCCCAACGCCTGTGCTACCAATGAAAAGAAACGAACCAATAGGTCTCCTTTCATCTTGAAGCCCTGCCCTTGCTCTGCGAATTGCATTACTAACAGCCTTAACAGCTTCTTCCTGATCCACGATTCTTTCGTGTAATCTCTCCTCCATATTTAAAAGTTTAACCCTTTCACTTTCAAGCATCTTTTGAACTGGGATTCCTGTCCATCTTGAAACAATTTCGGCTATATCTTCAGCGTCAACCTCTTCCTTTAGCATTCTCAAATCTTTTTGAACTTCGGCTAACTTTTGTGTTGTCTCTTTTAGCTTCATCTCGAGCGAATGGATTACGCCATATCTAATCTCAGCAACCTTTGCGTAATCCCCTTCCCTTTCAGCTTTTTCTGATTCAATTTTTGCTTTTTCTATTTGTTCCTTTATTTCATGGATTGACTTTATAAGTTCTTTTTCAGTTTGCCAGTGTGCCCTCAATCGATCTCTTTCCTCACGCAAAGAAGCGATCTCACGTTCTATATCTTCAAGTTTTTTCTCAGTCGCCTTCCTATCAATATCCGTTGCGTAGTTTGATGTTAATTCACGCTTAACAGCTTCTCGCTCAATCTCAAGTTGTTTTATCTTTCTTTCAATTTCATCAAGTTCCTCGGGCATTGAATCAATTTCAATTCTCAATTTTGATGCTGCCTCATCAATTAAATCAATGGCTTTATCGGGAAGATATCTATCGCTAATATACCTATGGCTCAATTGTGCAGCAGCTACTATCGCAGCATCTGTAATCCTTACACCATGATGAATTTCATATTTTTCTTTCAACCCACGCAGAATTGAAATTGTATCTTCAACAGATGGTTCCTCGACAAGGATCGGTTGAAATCTTCTTTCGAGAGCTGGATCTTTCTCGATGTGTTTTCTATATTCATCAATCGTTGTCGCACCAATTGCATGAAGTTCTCCTCGAGCAAGCGCTGGTTTCAACATATTTGCTGCATCAACTGCGCCTTCAGCTGCACCTGCTCCTACAATTGTATGCAATTCATCGATGAACAAAATTATCTCACCGTTGGATTCTTGAACCTCACGCAAAACAGCTTTCAATCTATCTTCAAATTCACCTCGATACTTCGTTCCTGCTATCAAAGCACCTATATCAAGCGCAAAAATTCTCTTATTCTTTAATGACTCAGGGACATCACCTTGAACAATTCTATGTGCGATGCCTTCAACAATGGCAGTTTTACCAACGCCTGGTTCACCGATTAAAACTGGGTTATTTTTCGTCCTTCTTGAAAGAACCTGCATCACACGACGAATTTCTTCATCCCTACCGATGACAGGGTCAAGTTTACCCAAGCGAGCAAGCTCGGTTAAATCCCTACCGTACTTCTGCAACGCTTGATACTTGTCCTCTGGATTTTGATCGGTCACCCTTTGTGAACCTCGAATCTCTCGCATTACCTTCAAAATGGCATCTTTGGTTATCCCTTGATCAGCAAGAATACGACCAGCATCATTATTTTTATTTTCCGCAAGTGCAATTAGTAAATGTTCAACACTTATATACTCATCCCTCAGTTGATTTGCCTCTTTCAAAGCATCGTCAAAAATTTTCATCAAACTTTGTGAAATGTACTGATTCCCAAGCCCAGCTCCTTGCACTTGGGGAAATCTGGCAATTGATTGATTTAATCTATTTTTAATGTAAGCAACATTCCCACCGATTTTCTTTATGATCGAATTTACAAGACCAGTTTCATCATCAATTAATGCAAGAAGCAAATGTTCAGGTTCAATAACTTGATGACTTTTTTCAGCAGCAATTTGCATTGCTTTTTGAATGGCGTCTTGGGATTTTATGGTAAATTTATTCCAATTCATGTTTCGATCACCTCCATTATTTTATTTTTGATAAAAAAGGCGAGGTTTAAAACCTCGCCTTTTGAAAAAGGTTCTTTTAAATTCTCAAATCTTTAATTCTTCTCTTTTTTATCCTTGTCATCAACTACTTCATAATCCGCATCTTTAATATCTTTCTTCGTCTCTGAGCTCTGCGAAGTACCGCTCGTGTAGCTGGTTCCAGCAGATGCATGTTGATAGAGATAGTTTGAAGCCTCATTCCAAGCGCGAGTTAAGTCATCAATCCCAGCTCGTATATCAGCAATCGGTGCACCAGTTTTGATCATATCTTCAAGTTTATTTGCCTTCATCTCAACTTTGCTTCTCAAATCAGATGGAAGTTTATCTCCAATTTCGTTAAGTTGCTTGCGAGTTGTGTAAACAAGATTATCAGCTTGATTTCTCAGTTCAGCTTCCTCGCGTTTCCTTCTATCCTCCTCCGCATGTTCTTGAGCTTCGCGTTTCATCCTCTCAATTTCTTCTCTGCTCAATCCACTCGAAGCCGTTATTCTTATACTCTGCTCCCTACCCGTTGCTTTATCCCTAGCCGTCACATGCAAAATTCCATTGGCATCGATATCAAATGTAACCTCAATTTGTGGAACTCCTCTCGGCGCTGGCGGTATACCATCAAGTATAAACCTTCCAAGTGTTCTATTATCTTTTGCCATCGGTCTCTCACCTTGCAATACATGTATCTCAACAGATGTCTGATTGTCCGCTGCTGTTGTGAATATTTCAGTTTTTCTTGTTGGGATTGTGGTATTCGCTGGAATTAAAACAGTCATGATACCACCAAGCGTCTCAACTCCAAGCGAAAGCGGAGTTACATCAAGCAAGAGAATATCTTTCTCCTCACCAGCGAGAACTGCCGCTTGGATCGCTGCACCTATTGCAACTGCTTCGTCTGGGTTAACACTCTTGTTCGGTTCCTTTTTAAAGAAATCACGAACTATTTGCTGGACTTTCGGAACTCTCGTTGAGCCACCAACGAGAATTACCTCATCGATATCATCAACTGTTAACTTCGCTCTTCTCAACGCTTCCTCACATGGTGGGATAAGCTTTTGCAACAAATCATCTATCAACGCTTCAAACTTCGCTCTCGTCAATGTCATCTGAAGATGTTTCGGTCCAGTGCTCGTCGCAGTAATAAATGGAAGATTAATCTCGGTCTCAAGTCTGCTTGAAAGTTCAATTTTCGCTCTCTCCGCTGCTTCTTTCAATCTTTGTAAAGCAATCGGATCCTTACGCAAATCTACACCCTCCTGCTTTAAAAATTCCTCAGCAATCCAATCAATAATCCTCTGATCAAAATCATCACCACCAAGATGTGTATCTCCACTCGTTCCCTTAACCTCAAAAACACCCTCACCTATTTCGAGAATCGAAATATCAAATGTTCCACCACCAAGGTCAAACACAGCGATTTTCATCTGCTTACCTTTCTTATCAAGTCCAAATGCAAGCGACGCAGCGGTAGGCTCATTGATAATTCTTCTAACATTTAATCCTGCGATTTCTCCAGCTTCTTTGGTTGCCTGTCTCTGAGCGTCATTGAAATAAGCTGGAACAGTTATAACTGCATCTGTAATTTTCTCACCAAGATATGCCTCAGCATCCTGTTTTAACTTTTGCAAAATCATAGCGGAAATCTCTGGCGGTGAATAAATTCTATCTCCAATCTGAACTCTTGCGGTATTGTTTGGTCCACGCACAACTTTATAAGGCACCCTCTTCGCCTCTTCGATCACTTCATCATAAAATCGTCCCATGAACCTTTTTATCGAATAAATTGTATTCTCTGGATTTGTGATCGCCTGCCTTTTCGCAGGATGCCCTACAAGTCTCTCACCAGTCTTTGTAAACGCAACAACTGATGGCAAAGTCCTCGGACCTTCTGAAGTTGGTATCACAACAATATCATTTCCCATCTTTACAGCAACTACAGAATTTGTAGTTCCAAGATCAATTCCAACAATTTTTCCCATGGTTTCTCACCTAGATATTTTGTTTTCGTAAAACTTAAAATTTTTCTGTAAATTTACTTATGCAAAGTCTATGCCAAGAAAAATAATTGAAAATCAAAGCCCTTTAAAATTCATTTTTACTTTCATCTGCTAAATTTTGGCATAAATTTGAAAAGATTTCAGAAATTTAAGCATTTTTGACTGATGAGAGTCAAAGCTACAGAAGAAAACATAAAACTTGCTGGGAAAATAATAAAAGAAGGTGGACTTGTAGCTTTCCCAACTGAAACAGTTTATGGACTTGGTGCAAATGCCTTGAATCCATACGCAGTCGCCAAAATTTTCGAAGTAAAAAAACGACCCACTTTTGACCCTCTTATAGTTCACATATCGAAAATCGAATGGCTTGAAAAACTTACAACCCAAGTTGATGAAAAAGCACTTAAATTGATTGAAAAATTCTGGCCTGGACCATTAACCCTCGTTTTACCTAAATCAAATATCGTCCCCGATATTGTCACCGCTGGCTTACCAACCGTTGCTATAAGAATGCCCTCACACAATGTTGCACTTGCATTGATTGAAAATGCTGAAACCCCGATTTCCGCACCAAGCGCAAATCCCTTTGGATATATCAGCCCAACAACCGCTGACCATGTCGAAAGAATGCTTGGCGATAAAATTGACCTAATCCTTGATGGTGGAAAATGTCCAATCGGCATTGAATCAACAGTTTTATCCTTAATCGATGAGGAGCCAAAAATTCTTCGACCAGGCGGTTTACCTGTTGAAGAAATCGAAAAAATCATAGGCAAAGTGAAAATTCAACCCAGCTCTGAAAAAATCCTTTCACCTGGACAATTAAAAAAACATTATTCACCCAAAACACCCGTCAGAATTTTTAAATCATTAGATGAGTTAAGTGAAATAAACGAAACAGAAAATGTAGGCATTCTCCTGTTTAAAAAAAATGAATTGAAAATAAAAGCAAAACATATCGAAGTCTTATCAGAAAACGGAGATTTAATTGAAGCAGCTGCAAATTTATTTTCAGCATTGCATCGTCTCGATGATTCAGGTGTGAGCGTAATCTATGCACAAGCGGTTACAGAAACAGGACTTGGACTTGCAATTATGGACAGATTGAGAAAAGCATCAGCACCCGCGGAGAATTGATTCTTCAACGCAACTATCTGCTTATCTCAAGTATCTTATATCTGACGATTCCAATTGGAACCTTGATCTCAACAATATCTCCAACTTGCTTTCCAAGCAATCCCTTGCCAATGGGTGATTTATTAGACACTTTTTTCTCAGCCGAATTTGCCTCATGAGTTGAAACAATAGTGTATTCAATCTCCTGATTTGTATCAAGATTTAAAACCTTAACCCGTGAATATAAATAAACTTTATCAGTTGGCAAATTTTTCGTATCTATAATTTTCACCTTTGCAAGAGTTTCTTCAAGTTTTTTAATTTTCATCTCAAGCATCTCTTGTTCCTGTTTCGCAGTTTCATACTCTGAATTTTCAGAAATATCACCGTGCCCTCTCGCCTCAGCTATCTTCCTTGCAACTTCAGCTCTTCCTTTTGTCTTTAGCTCGTTTAATTCTTTTAAAAGCTCTTCGTATTTCTCTCTGGACAAATGAACTATTTCATTCCTATCTTCTACCATTTTATAAATCACCAAATTTTGTTTTTACTTAAAACTTGTTGTTTCACCCAATGTTTCTTTAAAACTTCAAAAGCTGGTTTTCCATAGGGAGAAAATCCCATTTTCAAGAAATCAGCCATCAAATCAGCGTTCCAATTCCAAAAAAAATATGCCATCAACAAAATCAACACTTGAAATTATATCAAGTGCAACCTCATAACATAAGCTTTGCTCCTCTAAATCCAACACATTTCCAACGCTCCACGGCTTCATACTTGCTCCATCAGTGGATGGATAACCTACCTCGGTAAAAATTAATTTCTTACCCGAATGATTTTCGCTAAACCAACTTTTCAAATCGTTCAAATAAGGTTGCCAACCGAGAACAAGGTCATCATAAACTGGATCAGTTTTGTTTGACACTGGAGCAAAAAAATCCACACCAATGTAATCAACCTTATCCCAAAAAGAAACATTCCTGTACTCATCAAAATTTGAAGCGTAGATAATTTTTCCAGTGTAAATTTTCCTCACGCTGTCAATTAATTCCGCCCATAAAGTTCTTTCGCCACTTAAAGACAAAAGCTCCGTCCCAACGCAAAACATCTCAACCCCAAGCATCTCACATATCCTTGCGTAATTCAAAACATACTTTGAATAATTTCTAAACCAAGCGGGAATATCCGACGGTTTTATCTTCGTCCTCGAGATATCATCATATGTGTCAAGATGAATTTTTAACATGACACCAAAATTTTTTGAATGAGCATATTGAACAATCTGAGAAATTGAATAGATGCTTGGAGTTTTGTTTGGATCGTCAATAATAAGCGTATCGTCTGGGCTTTTTTGATAAAGTGTGACAACTATTGAAACCAAATTTGCGCCAGAAGTCGCCATCGTGTCAAACGAATTTTTAGCGTAATCCATGGAATACTCCGTCCTCTTCCAAGAGGTGAAGTTAAAACCTCGCTTATAAATTTGAATTCTTTCTTTCATAGCTTCGTCTTTGATGTTGACAATAAAATTGCAACCATAAATAAAAAAGAACAGAATAAGAAGATAGTTTTTCCCAAGCACCCTCTTCATCAAACTTGCGTCCCGCCAACTGTGATTTCACTTACAAGAATTGTCGGCTGTCCAACACCAACTGGAACATATTGACCATCTTTTCCACAACTTCCAGTCCGTTTCTCAATTTCAAGGTCGTTGCCAACCCCGATTACTCTTTTCATTATCTCTGGACCATTTCCAATTAAATTCGCCCCTCGAATTTGATAAGTTATTTCGCCGTTTTCAATCAAATAACCTTCGTTTATCTCGAACACAAAATTCCCACTCACAATATCAACTTGCCCCCCCGCCCAGCGATTTCGCATATATCCCATACTTAACACTTTTTATTAAATCATTTGGATCGTCCTTCCCCGCCTCAATGTATGTATTACGCATCCTTGGCAACGGATAGTATTTATAAGATTCCCTGCGACCGTTCCCAGTTGATTCAAGCCCCATAAGTTTTGCATTCAACTTATCAAGCATATAACCTCTCAACATCCCATTTTCAATCAAAACCGTTTTCATCATCGGCGTCCCCTCATCATCAATTGCAAGGGAACCCCTTGAGTTCGGAATCGTTCCATCATCAATTATCGTGACAAGTTCAGAACAAACCTTCTGCCCAATCTTTCCTGAATAAACAGAGATTCCCTTTCTATTGAAGTCTCCTTCAAGCCCATGCCCAACCGCCTCATGAACAAGGACACCACCCCAGCCAGATTTAATTACAACGGGAAAATTTCCAGCAGGTGCAGGTTTAGCCTTCAACTTTGAAACCGCCTGCATTGCGGATTCCATACCCATCTTCTCAGGCGAATGTTCAACCAAATAATCATATCCAAATCTTCCACCCAAATAACTTATCCCCATTTCACGCAACCCATCATCAATAGCAACCGATGTAATAAAAATTCTAAACAAAGAATCATCGCTTTCAACAAAAATCCCTTCGGAATTTGCTATCCAAAAATATCTTGTGCTTTCATAATAATTTATATCAACTTGTTTTATTCTTCCATCATAACTTCTGGCTGAATCGTTTGCACGTTTAATCCATTCGATTTTTTTGTCAACTTCAAGAAGGTAAATTGGCTTCTCAATTGAAAAGTTTTGCTTTGCCTTCCTTTTCTCCTCAAGGTTAACACTTGTGGGTCTTGAACTGTTATCGACAACATACGAAGCAACCTCTGCAACATTTAAAATTTTTTCAAAACTAAAATCATCCGTATAAGCATATCCAGTTTTCGCCCCAGATATAACTCTGACGCCAAGCCCTGAAGAAATCCCGTAGCTTAAATTTTTGATTTTATTTTCAGAAAGATTTATTGTCAAGAAAACAATATTCGCTCCGCAGAACTTATATAGGTCGCCTTCCCGAAGGAGCTGACCTTCTTGAAAGCATTACGAGAATTTGTAAAGAAGAAAACATAAGGATACATAAACTTTATTTGCTCTCGTTGTTTTCTTTCTTTTCGTCCATCAAAATTAAATGCCCAAGCTTATCTCTTTTCGTCCTGAGATAATGGATGTTAACTTCGTTTGGTTGAATTTCAATTGGTACCCTTTCAACAATTTCAAGTCCATACCCAGCAAGTCCAACGATCTTCTTGGGGTTATTGGTCAAAAGTCGCATCTTTTTTATCCCAAGGTCAACAAGGATTTGAGCGCCGATTCCATAATCTCTTAAGTCAGGCTTAAATCCAAGCATTTCATTTGCTTCAACTGTATCTTTTCCCTCGTCCTGCAATCTATATGCTTTGATTTTATTCACAAGCCCAATTCCTCTACCTTCCTGCCTCATGTAAAGCAAAACTCCTCTACCCTCCTGCTCGATCATCTTCATAGAAGAATGAAGTTGATCTCCGCAATCACATCTAAATGAGCCAAAGACATCACCGGTCAAACATTCGGAATGAACACGAACGAGGACTGGTTCACCATCATCAACTTTCCCTTTGACAAGGGCAACGTGAACCTTTCCATCGGTCAAACTTTCATAAAGATGAAGTTCAAAGAAACCATATTTTGTGGGAAGTTTGGTAGTTGTGATCTTTCGGATAAGTTTTTCTCTTTTGAGACGATAACTTATAAGGTCTTTTATAGTTATAATTTTGAGTCCGAACTTTTTCGCAATTTTAAAAAGCTCAGGGACGCGAGCCATTGTCCCATCATCATTCATAATTTCACACAGCACGCCAGCTGGATAAAGTCCAGCAAGCCGTGCCAGATCAACAGCTGCTTCAGTATGTCCAGCTCTTCTCAAAACTCCGCCTTCAACAGCTTGAAGTGGGAAAACATGTCCAGGCTTTGCGAAATCCCCAGGCTTTGAATTGGGATCAACAATTGCTTGAATCGTCTTCGCCCTGTCAAATGCAGAAATCCCAGTTGTCGTTCCTCTAATGTAATCAACGCTCACAAGGAAAGCCGTGTTGTGCTTTGATGTGTTAAAATCAACCATTGGCTCAAGCTCAAGTTCACGGGCTCTCAGTTCCGTTATAGCGACGCAAATTAACCCACGACCATACTTCGCCATAAAATTAACAGCTTCAGGGGTTACCTTTTCAGCTGCAATTATAAAATCGCCTTCATTCTCCCTATCCTCATCATCAACAACTATGACAATTTTACCATTTTTAATATCCTCGATCGCTTCCTCTATCGTATTAAACCGCTCGATGGGCATCATATCTCACCTCCAAGGTTATCTTTATTAAAAAAATTTGGGACAGATTAACTCTGTCCCAATTAAAATTAAGTGCCGAAAATTTCCAGCAAAAATTAACCTTGTCCCTCACGGGTGACAGCTGCTATCGCAGCCTTTTCAAATTTTATCTTGACGCCATCATCGACTTCAATCAGAACCGTTTTATCATCAAGTCCAACAACCTTGCCATGAATTCCACTCGAAGTTATAACCTTGTCACCCTTCTTTAAAGACTCGATCAGTTTCTGATGCTCCTTCGCTCTTTTTTGCTGTGGCCTTATTATCAAAAAATAAAAGATCAAGAATATCGCGACAAACATTATGATCGTGCTGATCAAACTGCTGGTTGCATCCGGCTGAGCTTGAAATAAAAGAATCATACCTTTTACCTCCGAAATAACTTTGCTTCAAATTTAGTTATTTGAAAATAAAAAAATAAAACCAGAATTCAAAATTTACATCAAAACATCGTAACTATTTCATTTTCATACTCGGGAAAATAATGATTTATCTCGCGCAGGTTGAAACGCTTCAGAATCGATGTGTTCGGCTCACGATCAAGCAAAAACTCAAAAGAAAGATAAACAAGTTTCTCCGCGGTTATCTTGCCCTCTGTTAACTTTTTAAAATAATTCTCCTCAAGTGAAACGATATGCGTAGTTTGTGATTTCCCGGAAACCTTAACTTCAAATTCTGCAACTGGAAATGGCTTGATCTGTTTTACTTCGATCTGATAAGCCATGGTTATTTCACTTTTTATTTTAACGCAAGGAAAATATATCTGGCAAGAAAGACCAAGGTCAATATAATGATCATCCAATTTATTTCCTTAAACCTTCCACTGAACAATTTTACAACTGTGTATGATACAAAACCGAGAGCGATGCCATCCGCGATGCTAAATGTTAAAGGTATTCCAAGCATAGTTATAAACGCAGGTATTGAATCCGTAATGTCATCCCAATTTATGTTGATCACAGGCCTCACCATCATGCTCCCAACAATTATAAGAGCTGGCGCAGTGATCGGATGAAGAACATAACCCGGCTCAATCTCAATTCCACCGCCAATCAATTTAACAATCGGATAAAAGAAAAGCGAGATTAAAAAGAATAAAGCAACGAAAATCGATGTTAAACCAGTTCTCCCACCGACAGCAACTCCTGAAGCGCTTTCTATATAAGCCGTAACTGTCGATGTGCCTAACAAAGCTCCAAAGGTTGTACCAAGTGCATCAGACAAGAGCGCCCTCTCTGCCCGCGGGAGCTTCCCATCCTTCCCGACAAGCCCAGCTGCTTGCCCAACCCCTATCAATGTTCCAACAGTATCAAACAAAACCATATAAAGAAAAACTAAAACAGCAACAAGAAATGTAATGTCAAAAAAATTTGAAAAATCAAGTTTGAAAATCGCCGATTCCTTCACCTCTGGAAATGCAATCAACTTACCTTCAAACTTAACAATCCCCAAAATAATAGAAAGAACTGCCGAAAAAATTATTCCAATTAAAATTGAACCTCTCACACCGCGCGCCAAAAGAACAGATGTAAAAAATTAAGCCAGCAATTGAAATCAAAACCTCAGCCCTGTGAATTTCACCAAGTTGTGGCAGGTGAGTTCCTGAGTTAATCTTTATGATACCAGCTTGAATAAAACCAATCAACGTGATAAAAAGTCCAATTCCAGTCGCTATTGAATTTTTCAAACATCCTGGCATCGCATCAATAACTGCTTCTCTCAACTTTACAAGCGAAAGAATACTAAACAAAACTCCAGAAAGAAATACAATTGCCAGGGCAGATTGCCAAGAAAGACCCATGCTTCCAACAACTGTGTAAGCAAAGAAAAAATTTTCACCCATCCCCGGGGCAAGAGCGATTGGATAGTTTGCAAGCAAAGCCATTATAACTGAACCGATCGCCGAACCCACGCAAGTTGCAATAAGCCCAGCTCCGAAATCAATCCCAGCATGAGATAAAACGACAGGTTGAACGAAAATGATATAAGACATCGTCATAAATGTCGTAACACCAGCAATAAATTCAATTTTGATGTTCGTATTTCTTTGGCTAAGTTGAAATACTTTTTCAAGCAGGTGTTTCATACCTGATGTTTTTGCTTGTTTTAAGTTGCCAATAAATTTATAATAAAAATTTCCCTCAAAATCAATCCGAGAAACCGACGCTTGACCCTTCAGGTTGCGTTTAAATTTTAATGTTTTTAAATTAAACAAAAAATTTACCCTGTTGAAACTTTCATGGCAAAGTTAGGTTACACAAACCCCGAAAAACTTGAAATTGATGTCGAGGTAGATCAACAACTCAGGCCATTAAGATTTGAAGATTTCGTCGGGCAGGAAAAAATAGTGAATAACCTTAAAGTCTTTATACAAGCAGCGAAAATGAGGGGCGATCCACTTGACCATGTTCTTCTCACAGGTCCACCGGGACTTGGAAAAACAACGCTTGCCTATATAATTGCAAATGAACTCGGCGTCGGGATAAAAGTGACATCAGGTCCCGTAATTGAAAAACCCGGCGATCTAGCTGGAATTTTAACAACGCTTGGCGATAGAGAAGTTCTTTTTATCGATGAAATACACCGTTTAAGCCCGATAGTTGAAGAATATCTTTATTCAGCAATGGAAGATTTTAAAATTGACATTGTAATTGATACAGGTCCAAATGCAAGAAGCGTTAAATTAAATCTTTCAAGATTTACACTCATTGGAGCAACAACAAGAGCAGGATTACTTACAGCTCCCTTAAGGGCTCGCTTTGGGATAAGCGCACGCCTTGACTATTATACCCCTGAAGAATTATGCCGAATTATAAAACGCTCAGCAAAAATTTTGCAAATTCAGATCACAGAAGAAGGAGCATATGAAATTGCTCGAAGATCAAGAGGAACACCGAGAATCGCAAATAGGCTGTTGAAAAGAGCAAGGGATTTCGCCCAAGCTGACGAAAAACTCGCTGAATATTCTGGAATCATAACGAAAGAAGTTGCTGAATATGCACTTAAAGCACTTGATGTCGATGAACATGGGCTCGACGATATGGACAAACGAATTCTTCTCACGATCATTGAAAAATATAACGGTGGCCCCGTCGGAATTGGAACAATCGCCATCGCCGTTGGAGAAGAAGAAGGAACGATTGAGGAAGTTTATGAACCATATCTAATTCAAGAAGGATTTATCAAAAGAACCCCAAGGGGAAGGGTCGCAACAGAACTTGCATATAAACACTTTGGTTTCATAAAAACAAAATCCGAAAAACAACCGGGTTTATTTGATAACTAAAAAGGGAAACTTTAATGTCAAGAAAACAATATTCGCTCCGCAGAACTTATATAGGTCGCCTTCCCGAAGGAGCTGACCTTCTTGAAAGCATTACGAGAATTTGTAAAGAAGAAAACATAAGGATTGGCAAAATAACCGCAATAGGAGCAGTTAAAAAAGCGGTGATAGCTTTTTATGACCAAGTAGAAAAAAAGTATCATAACCTTGAACTCGACCAAGAAATGGAAATTGTAAGTTGTATTGGAAATGTGAGCGTCTTAAATGGACAACCGTTTGTTCATTGCCACATAGCACTTGCTGATAATCAGGGTAAATGCTTCGGCGGCCATTTGATGATGGGAACCGAAATTTTCGCATGTGAACTGATAATAGAAGAATTTGAAGGGGAGCCACTTGAAAGAGTCTACGACGAAAAAAGTGGTTTGAGCTTATGGCATCCAGCGTCAATTTTAATGGAATAAAAACAATTTAAAAAATCTTATGCCATTTGAACTCAAAGATAAAGATTTGATCTCAATCCAGCAAGCCCGCGAGCTTATCGCCAAGGCGAAAGACGCATTCCTTGAATATAAAAATTACCCCCAAGAACAAGTTGACAAAATCGTCAAAGCAATGTTTGAGGCTGGATACGAAGCATCGGAAAGACTCGCAAAGCTTGCAGTCGAAGAGACAGGAATTGGGAAATGGGAAGACAAAAAATTGAAAAATGAATTCGCGACGAAATTCACATACGAATCAATAAAAGATTTAAAAACTGTTGGCGTCATAAATTACGATAAATCAAAACGAGTTGTTGAAATCGCTGAACCAATGGGGGTGATAGCTGCACTTATCCCGACGACGAACCCAACTTCCACTGCGATGTTTAAAGCACTAATCTCAGCCAAGACTAGAAATGCCCTTGTCGTAAGCCCGCACCCAAGAGCTGTGAAGTGTACCTATGAAGCAATTCAAGTGATGCAAACCGCTGCTGAAAGAGCTGGTGCACCAAGAAATTTATTTCAGTGCTTGACCGAGGTTACAATTGAGGGAACGATGGAACTTCTCAAACATCGCGATGTTTCGCTTATACTTGCAACTGGAAGCACCCAAATGGTCAAAATGGTATATAGCATTGGAAAACCAGCCTATGGTGTTGGCTCTGGAAATGTCCCAGCCTTTATTGAGAGAACCGCGAATATAAAGAAAGCAGTTGCTGACATAATTTTTGGAAAAACATTTGACTATGGAACCCTTTGCTCCGCTGAAAATGCTGTCGTATGCGACTCCCCGATAAGAGAACAAGTGATCTATGAATTCAAAAAACGAGGCGCTTACTTTTGTAACCCAGATGAAAAAGCAAAACTTGAAAAAATCATCTTAACACCACAAGGTGGGATAAACCCTGAAATAGTCGGAAAGCCGGCTGCATATATAGCTCAAAAAGCGGGCTTCTCCGTCCCTGAGCAAACAACTGTGTTAATAGCTGAACTTGAAGGCGTTGGCAAGCAATATCCCCTATCCGTTGAAAAACTTTCTCCAATTCTTGCTTTCTACACAGTTGACGGTTGGAGGGAAGGCTGCCACAAATGCATTGAGCTTCTTGAGTTCGGTGGGCTTGGACACACAATGGTTATACACTCAAGCGATCCCGATATAATTACGAAGTTCGCACTTGAAAAACCAGCATTTAGAGTTCTCGTCAACACCGTCGCTGCCCTTGGCGCTGTAGGTTATACGACAGGTCTTGACCCATCTATGACGCTTGGACCCGGAACGCTCGGACATTCGATCATTTCAGAAAATGTCACAGCAAAACATCTTATCCAGATAAAACGACTCGCTTATGAATTGCTCCCAATCCATGATATTGAAGGAAACAAAGTTCAAGTTCAAGACTCTAAAAGATTCTCATCCCAAACTTTGAAAATGGAGGCAAAAAGCATAATTGAAGAAATCGAGGAAAGAATACGTTTAAAGGCTGGAAATCCACCGGTAGGCTCTGAACAAAAGCCTTATCCAATGCCAAGCCACGGCGCTGAAAAAATTTATGGCACAGGGATCACAGAAGAACAGATAGAAAAGATAATAAAAGAATTTCAATCCCAACTTCCAAACAAGTGAAGATGAAGTTTGAAGTCGCAAAGCTCTCTCTTGATCACAGAAAATTAAATCAAAGCTTTTACCTTCAGCCTACGCTTAAAGTTGCCCGCGAATTACTTGGTAAAATCATTGTAAGACAGCTCGATGGCAAAATTCTGGCTGGAAGAATTGTTGAAACTGAAGCCTATGTAGGCGAAAATGACCCCGCATGCCATGCTTACGGAGGGATGACGCCAAGAAATAAAATAATGTATTTACCTGGCGGACATGCTTATGTTTATTTTACATATGGAATGCACTATTGTTTCAATGTTGTAACAGAAAAAGAAGGTTTCCCTGCAGCTGTTTTGATCAGAGCGGTTGAACCAATTGAAGGAATTGAGATAATGAAAAAATTTCGAAATACAGACGACATTTACAACTTGACAAATGGACCTGCAAAATTTTGCCAAGCGTTTAAAATTGACAAAAGCTTAAACGGCGTATCCTTGCTTGGTGATGAAATCTTCATAATCGATCCCGGCACCGAGATGCAATTTAAAATTGGACGAAGCCAACGAATTGGAATAAGCGTAGGGACGGATAAAAAATGGAGATTTTTTATTCAGGGGAATCCCTTCGTTTCAAAAGTTAAAATAAAACCAAGGATTAAAAATGTCAAATAAAGTTTTACACGAAGCAAAAATTCGGGATAAAATTATTCGAATAGTTCACGGCGACATAACAGAAGAAAATGTTGATGCAATTGTAAATGCAGCAAATGAATACCTTAAACATGGTGGTGGAGTTGCAGGCGCGATCGTCCGAAAAGGTGGATATGAAATCCAGGAGGAAAGTGATAAAATTGGATATGTCCCAACGGGAAGCGCAGCGATCACCGGTGCTGGCAAATTGCCTGCAAAATTTGTTATTCATGCAGTCGGACCCGTCTGGAAAGGTGGAAAAAGCCAAGAAGATGAAAAATTGCAAAGTGCTGTTTTATCAAGTTTAAAAATAGCACACGAAAGAAAATTGAGATCAATCTCATTCCCTGCAATAAGCGCTGGCATATTTGGATTTCCAAAAGAAAGATGTGCTAAGATCTTAATCGAAACCGCTGTAAAGTTTCTGGAAGAAAACCCACACACAAGCATAGAAGAGATAAGATTTTGCCTTTTCGATGAACCCACTTTAAATGCATTTGTTGAAGAGTTTAAACAAAAATTTCAAAAATCATAACAATCTGCATGTAAAACCAAATTCATATCACCATATGAAAAAAGACTACACCATATTCATCACAAGACAAATTCCCGAAGCAGGGCTCCAAATCCTACGAAAAAATTTTAAAAATGTCATAGTCAATACAAAGGACAGGAATTTAACCCATGATGAACTCGTCAAAAACGTTCGCGGTGTCGATGCTCTGCTTTGTCTTTTAAATGATAAAATAGATGCTGAGGTTATCAAAAACATGGATAAGTGTAAAGTTATTTCCAATTATGCAGTTGGCTTTAACAATATTGACATCGTCGAAGCGACCAAACGCGGAATAGTTGTGACAAACACCCCTGGAGTTTTAACGGATGCAACCGCAGATCTCACATGGGCTCTTATACTTGCGGTAACAAGGCGGATAATCGAAGCTGACAAATTCGTCAGGAAGAAAAAATTTAAAGGATGGGCTCCGATGCTTTTGCTTGGAACCGAGCTTGCTGGCAAAACTCTTGGAATAATTGGTGCAGGTAGAATTGGAACTGCTGTTGGTTTAAGAGCGAAAGGATTTAAAATGAAAGTCCTTTACTTTAACACAAATCGAAACGAAACACTTGAAGAAGAAGTCGGAGCTAAAAAAGTATCGCTTGACACACTACTTAAAAACTCAGATATAATCACAATCCATGTTCCCCTGACACCAAAAACGCGACACTTAATTGGCGAAAGAGAGATAAAACTGATGAAGAAAACCGCATATCTCATAAACACATCGAGGGGAGAGGTCGTCGATGAAAAAGCTTTGATAAAAGCCCTCAAAAATAAAAGAATTGCTGGGGCTGGGCTTGATGTCTTTGAACAAGAACCTTTTGTCCCAGATGAACTACTTAAACTTGAGAATGTCGTTTTAACACCCCACATCGGAAGCGCAACCTTTGAAGCGAGAACAAAAATGGCTATAGTCGCTGCAGAAAACATCGTTAAAGTTTTAACAGGTAAAATACCAGCAAATGTTGTAAATCCAGAAGTTCTAAAATCCAGCAAGCTATAATATCTTTGTTTGAAATTTTTCCACCTTTTGTTTAACTTACTTACGGTAGAAAAACAAAATTCAAAACCTATCATGACTAATAATGCACATCCTTTTAAAGAAGCAATTTCAACAATTACAGTTGCCAGAAAAAAACTCAAAATTTTCAAACTACCCTGGCTCGAAGAGCAAGGATTTACAAAGATCTCAAAGCTTCCATACTCAATACGAATCCTTCTTGAAAATATGCTTCGCAACTGTGACGGTTATCTCGTCACAGAAGAAGATGTAAAAGCAATTGCCTCATGGCAACCCAAGCCACCATTACGAGAAATCCCATATATGCCCGCAAGGGTTCTTCTTCAAGACTTCACAGGTGTGCCTTGCGTTGTTGACCTCGCAGCAATGCGCGATGCAGTTAAACGACTTGGCAAAGACCCAAAAATTATAAATCCCCTTAAACCCGTTGATCTCGTAATTGATCATTCGGTTCAAGTTGAATACTTTGGAACATCTTATGCGTTTGATTGGAACGTAAAGAGGGAATTCGAACTCAACAAAGAGAGATATATACTTCTAAAATGGGCTCAAAAATCATTCAAAAACTTTAGAGTTGTCCCGCCAGGAACGGGAATTGTTCACCAGGTAAATCTTGAATATCTTTCAAAAGTTGTTCAAGTTGAAAATGGATTTGCTTTCCCCGATACGCTTGTTGGAACTGACTCGCATACAACAATGATAAATGGACTTGGAGTTCTCGGATGGGGTGTTGGAGGAATTGAAGCGGAAGCTGTTATGCTTGGACAACCTTATTACATAACGATTCCAGAGGTCATCGGCGTCAAGTTAACAGGTGAGCTTCCAGAAGGAGTAACTGCAACTGATCTTGTCTTGACAATTACAAACGTTCTCCGCAAAAAAGGGGTAGTTGAGAAATTTGTAGAATATTTCGGACCAGGTGTATCTAAACTCTCCGTCGCTGACAGAGCAACTATCGCAAATATGTCTCCCGAATATGGCGCAACATGTGGCTTCTTCCCAATAGATAATGAGACGATCAACTACCTAAAGTTAACAGGACGAGAGAACATCGCTAAGATAGTTGAAGTTTATGCCAAAGAACAAGGTCTTTTCAGATATGATGACTCGCCTGAGCCTGAATATACAGATGTAGTGGAAATCGATATGAGCCAAATTGAACCAACGCTTGCTGGACCAAGCAGGCCCCAAGATAAAGTTTTACTCCGCGAAATAAAACCACACTTTGATAAGGTTCTAAAGGAAAACTATAAAATTAACGATGAACAAAAAAAGACAGTTGAAATTCAATTTCGCAATCAAAAAGTTGAGTTAACTCACGGTTCCGTTGTGATCGCAGCTATAACATCCTGCACAAATACATCAAATCCAACTGTTTTAATTGGCGCTGGGCTTCTCGCTAAAAAAGCGGTTGAAAAGGGATTAACAGCAAAACCTTATGTTAAAACAAGTTTAGCCCCAGGCTCAAGAGTTGTGACAGAATATTTACAACAAGCTGGACTTATGCCGTATCTTGAAGCCCTTGGTTTTCACCTTGCTGGATATGGCTGTACCACATGCATAGGAAACAGTGGTCCCCTTCCAGAACAAATTTCAAAAGCAATCACTGAAAATAACCTAGTCGTAACCGCCGTTTTGAGTGGAAACAGAAACTTTGAAGCTCGGATTCATCCACTTGTCAAAGCAAATTATCTTGCTTCGCCACTCCTTGTTGTCGCCTATGCTATCGCTGGAAAAATAGATATTGACTTCAACAACGAACCCATTGGTTATGACCCGAATGGAAACCCAGTTTATTTAAAGGATATCTGGCCAAGTCAAGATGAGATCAACGAAACAATAAACAAAGTTCTTAGCTCAAAACTTTTCAAGAAAAAATATGCTGATGTCTTTGAAGGAAATGAATATTGGAAAAACATACCGATCACGGAAAGTGAACTTTTTGAATGGGATCCAAACTCAACTTACATCCAAAACCCACCATTCTTTGAGAACCTAAAACTTGAGGTAGAACCTCCCAAAGATATAACCAATGCATATTGCCTTGCGGTATTCGGCGATTCCATCACAACGGATCACATCTCACCTGCTGGTTCGATCTCGGAGAATAGCCCTGCTGGGAAATATCTAATCGAGCGAGGCATTCCAAAATCTGAATTCAATACATTTGGAGCAAGAAGAGGTGCTCACGAAGTGATGATGCGTGGAACTTTCGGAAATGTAAGAATAAAAAACCTAATGCTCCCTGGTGTTGAAGGTGGTTGGACAATCTACATACCAACAGGCGAAAAGATGTTCATTTACGATGCAGCCATGCGCTACAAACAAGAAAACCGACCACTTATTGTAATAGCAGGAAAGGAATACGGAACTGGAAGCTCACGCGACTGGGCTGCTAAAGGTACCTACTTACTTGGTGTAAAAGCTGTCATCGCTGAAAGTTTCGAACGCATACATAGAAGTAATTTAGTTGGAATGGGAGTCCTACCGCTTCAATTCAAAGAAGGCGAAAATCGAGAAACACTTGGTTTAACTGGCTTTGAAGAATACACAATTGAAGGAATTGCCGAAAACCTTTATCCAAGAAAAATATTAAAAGTAACCGCGAAGTCGAGTGACGGTTCAATTAAAACCTTTGAAGTTATCGCCCGCCTCGATACCCCAGTCGAGGTTGAATACTATATAAACGGTGGGATAATGCAAACTGTCCTACGAAAACTACTTAAAAATTCAAAATAAATCAATAAAAAGCAGGGGTGTTTTACCCCTGCTTTAGATTAATAAATTCTAATCTTGTAAAACTTGACAAATTGCTTTTAAAAGTGTATATTATAATTGCAAATAGTAATCGTTATCATTTAAAACAAAAATTAAAGGAGTAAAGCTATGGCGAAATCACTTGCTGGAACCAAGACGCTTGAAAATCTCAAGGCTGGTTTTGCTGGGGAATCCCAGGCAAATCGTCGTTACTTGTATTTTGCCCGTCAAGCAGACATTGAGGGTTACCCTGATATTGCTGGTGTTTTCAGGGATACTGCTGAGGGTGAAACAGGGCACGCCTTTGGGCATTTCGATTTCTTGAGACAATACGGAGCTGGTGATCCCGTCACGGGCGAGCCTGTTGGAGACACAGTTGCAAATCTCAAATCTGCAATCGCTGGTGAAACGTATGAATATACCGAGATGTATCCAGGATTTGCTAGAACAGCGCGTGAGGAAGGATTTGATGATATTGCTGAGTGGTTTGAGACTCTTGCACGTGCCGAAAAATCTCACGCAACGAGATTCCAGAAGGCACTTGAAAGCTTAACAGGAGCTAAATAATTCCAAAAGCAACGGGGCTTCCCAAAGCCCCGCTTTTTTATTTTTAAAACAAAACTAAGGGAAAGCACATGGTCTTTGATTTAAAAGACCCCAAATTTTGGGATGAAGAAGCCCTTTTTAAAGAAATGTACCGTATATTTGATATCTGTAATGGTTGCCGTCTTTGTTACAATCTTTGTCCATCATTTGAGTTTCTATTCAAAAAAATTGACGAAACAGACAACTTAGACGATTTAACAAAACAGGATTATTACAAGGTTGTTGAACTTTGTTATGACTGTAAACTTTGTTTCCCAAAGTGTCCCTATACCCCACCCCATCACTATGAACTTGATTTTCCAAGATTGATGTTAAGAGCGAAAGCTGTAAAAGCCAAAAAAGAAGGAATACCTTTACGTGACAAAATTCTTGGACAAGCTGACTTAATAGGAAAACTTGGTAGCAAATTTTCGGGTTTGATCAATCTAGCTAATCGCCTGAAAATAAGCAGAGTTTTAATGGAGAAAACACTCGGAATTCACAGAGAAAGAAACTTGCCCGAGTATCACAGTGAAACATTTGAAAAGTGGTTTAAAAAATATGCAAAGCAAAATGGAAAGAAAGAAGCTAAAAATGGAAAGGTAGTTTTGTTTTATACATGCACTGTAAACTACAACGAGCCCGAACTCGGTAAGGCAATTTTGAAAGTTCTCGAGCATAACGAAGTAGAGGTTATCGTTCCAGAACAAAAATGCTGTGGGATGCCGTTCCTTGATGGTGGGGACATTGATTCAGCAGTCAAAAATGCAAAATTTAATGTTAACTCACTTATCAGATATGTAAAACAAGGCTACGATATCGTGATACCAGCACCTACATGCAGTTATATGCTTAAGCAAGAATATACTATGCTTCTTCCAGATGATGAAGATGCAAAGTTAATTGCTCAACATACTTATGACGTCTCAGAATACCTGATGAAGTTACATAGGGAAGGAAAATTGAAAACCGATTTTAAAAATCCACAAGGTAAAATTATCTATCACTTGCCATGCCATCTCAAGGCACAAAATATCGGTTATAAATCACGAGATTTGCTCGAATTAATACCTGGAACAGAAGTTGAAATGATTCAGAGATGCTCAGGGCATGATGGGACATGGAGCATGAAGAAAGAGTTTTTTGAAATGTCGCTGAAAGTTGGTAAGCCGATCTTTGATAAAATAAATCAGAGCGATGACACGCAACTTGTTGTCTCTTCCGACTGCACGCTTGCACAATTACAAATTCAAAAAGGAACTGGGAAAAAAGGCTTGCATCCAATTCAAATTCTTTATAACGCATACGGTTTAAACGAAAAATAAAACAAAAACAAGAGAAAAGCCATGAAGCCGAATATCGGAATCTCAGAAAAAAATCTCGAAGGCGTAATTAAAATTCTAAGCACCTTGCTCGCAGATGAATACGTGCTTTACACAAAAGCGAGAAACTACCACTGGAATGTGGTTGGAATGCAGTTCAATGAATTGCACAAATTCTTTCAATCGTTGTATGAAGAACTAAATGAATATGTTGACGATGTAGCTGAAAGAATACGAACGCTCGGTGGTAATGCCGTTGCAACTTTGAAAGAATTTCTTGAACTTACAAGATTAAAAGAACATCCAGGCGAATATCCCGACGCCAAAACAATGCTCTCAAATCTTCTTAATGATTATGAAACCATTATAAGAAACTTGAGAGACGATATAGTGACCGTTGGAGAAAAATATCAAGATCTTGGAACGGCTGACTTCTTAACAGAGCTTATGGAAAAACATGAAAAAACTGCTTGGATGTTAAGATCATTTTTATCATAAGTGAGAAATGTCAAGATGGGGGTTTTATCCCCCATCTTTTCAATTGAGACAAAACTGAGCTAAAAACAAAAACTTAAAATAAAATGAAGAAGATTGAACTCTCAGAGGTAAAAAACATATACGAATACGAAAAAATAAGGGAAGACTTTAGAAGATATATCATCGATTTGAAGAAAAAGCGCAGGGTTGAAGTCGGAAATAGGGTCTCGCTTGTGTTTGAAAATAGAGACACCGTGCTTTTCCAAATTCAGGAGATGATGAGAGCGGAAAGGATGGTTGATGATAACGAAATAAAATTTGAAGTTGATACATATAACGAGCTGATCCCAGAAAGAAATGAATTGAGCGCAACGCTTTTCATTGAAGTCGATGATCCACAACTTTTGCGTCCTGTTCTTGATAGTTTTATAGGACTTGACAGGGGTAATCATGTCTACTTGGAAATTGGAAATAAACACAAAATTTATGCTGAATTTGAAGAAGGTCATAGCAAAGACGATAGAATAAGCGCCGTTCACTTTATAAAATTTAAATTTAAGCCCGAACAGATTGAAGACTTTAAAAATTTTGAAAATGAAGTTAAAATCGTAATTGATCATCCAAATTATAAAGCCTTCTCAATCATAAACCCCGAAACTCGAAATGAATTAATCAAGGATTTAGAATCCAATTAAAATTCAGAGGTAGTTATCGATGGCAAGTCGTAGAGGTAGTAAACAAAGAGAAGCGATTCTGAGAATTTTACAGAATACAGATATCCATCCGACGGCTGATTGGATTTACGAACAAGTTCGCAAGGTGATACCGAATATAAGCCTTGGAACTGTATATAGAAATTTAAATCTTTTGAAAGATGAGGGATTGATTCGTGAGGTGACAATCCACGGTTCTTCAAGTGCAAGATACGATGCGAATCTTGAACCGCATTATCACTTCATTTGTTTAAAGTGTAACTCTGTGTATGATCTCCCAATTCGGGAAAATAGCTTAAATCTTGAAACTTTTCTTGCTGGGCGGAATTTTAAAGTTAAATTTACAAAACTGGATATCTTTGGACTCTGTGATAAATGTCTAATAGATGAATCAAACTAAATTGAAAGGCGACCTTTGCAAGGTCGCCTTTTTTATTTTGATTTATGTCACAACTTCCTTAACGGGGCTTGATATTTGTTTTTAATTTGCTTAAAATAATTACTAGGCAAGTAAAAAATTAATTCGTGAGGTCAAATCATGAGCAAAACTTTATCCCTTGGCTTTTTCTTAATTCTTTTTTATTCACTCCTTTTCTCACAAGATGTTGAAAAAGCGGTCAAGCGAATGACACAGCCTGAAGTTATGGTTGTGATTGACGAATTCGTAGATGGCAATTTCACCGGCACAAGGACAATCGCATCCAGCATTGAAAATGAATTATTGAAAGAGGGTTTTAAAGTAATTGATTATCACGCTTTTGAAAGCATACGGGCAAAGGAACTTGAACAAGCAGAGGGGGATCCAGAAAAGGCTAAAGAATACGAAAATCGCTTCGGGGCTGAGATCATAGTCCTTGGGTATGCAAGCGCAGAATACGGTGGTGAATCCGAATTTTACGATGTAAAACAACATAAATATACAGGACAAGTTGACATAAAGATAATTTATACCGACACAGGTGAATTGATAGGTTCGCTGACTGCAAGCGATAGAAAATTTGGGCAGGATAAGAGAGGAGCAGTTAATTCATTGTTTAGATCTCTTGCCAATAAAGTCGCAAAAGATGTTGTTGCAAAAATCAAGGAAAGGGCAAAGGAAGAAGAACAAATCAAGAAATTTGAAATTGCAGTTTATGGTATCTCCCAAGATAAAGCGATGCAAATTGAATCAGAACTTCAGAAGTTCATCCCTTCGATCAAAGCATTAAAATATAAATTTTTCGACACAAATGTTTTAGTTTTCGATGCCCTGATTGTAAATGAAGACCAATTCAGAAAAGAACTTGCAAATTATGGAAAGTTAAAAATTATTAAATTCACACCAAAGCGATTAACATTATCTCCACCTGAGAAGGAAACAGAAGCGAAAACAACCGTTGGTGAGGTATCTCTTGTCATAACTGATTTTTCAATTCTTCCAATCTTCCCATCCCAATATAACTTTTATGCCACCAATCCAATTGGAAAGATTACCGTCGAGAATTCTTCAAAAAGCGAAATTCGAAATGTTAAGGTTTCAGTTTTAATTCCAGAATTTATGAAAATGCCAAGTGAAATTATCTTGCCAAAAGTAAATCCAAATTCTCAAGAGACAATTTCGGTTCCCGTGACTCTTGATATCTTCTCACTTTTAAAATTAAGCGAAAACATAACTTCTCAGGCACAGGCTAAAATTAGCTATATAGTTGGTGGAAAAACACAAGAGAGGAGCTTAACAAAACCAGTTTCAATTTTTAACCGCAATGCAATCTCATGGAGGATTCCCGAATCTGTTTGTTCTTTCGTAACGCCGAATGATGAAGTTGTCAAGGAATTTGCAAGGTCTGTTCTTGGTTCAGTGAATCTAACTAATCAAGAACTGCCGAGAAACATTTTCAATGCGATGGTTATTTACAATTCGGTTCGCACATACGGAATAAAGTATGTGTCCGACCCATGGAAGGTTGCTGGAAATGAGATACTTGACAATGTTTATTTCCCAAGAGAACTTCTATATTACAAAACAGGAGATTGCGATGATCATGCAATTTTGTTAGCATCTTTGCTTGAAAGCATCGGAATTAGAACAGCATTTATCTTAACATCAGACCATATCTTCATGATGTTTGACACAGGGATACCATATAAGAACGTTCATCTTGTGAGTTTAAACCAGTATGATTACATAATCTACGATGGCGATGTATGGCTTCCAATTGAAACGACGCTTATAACTGAACCTTTTGCAACAGCTTGGAAAACTGGGGCTGAGCAATACTATAAACTCAGCGGTGAGGGGAAAGTCAAAACTGACCCGAAGTCTGGCATATCCCTTGTCAAAAGTGGAAATGTTTATATCATCGATACACACATGGGATGGAAGTATTTCCCACCTGTAAATGTTGAGGGATTGGCTAAACCCCAAACTAAGCCAGATATATCCATAGTTGCTTCAACAACGCAAGCTGATATCTCAGCGTTTATAGAAACTTACAAAAAAACATTAGGCGATGTGGTGAAATCACTCGTCAACCAAGGGGATGAAATTTCAATGAACAAGCTCGCAAAAATTTTCGTTCTTTTCGATAAATATGACGAAGCTGAAAAATTTATTTCAAAGTTCTCAAGCCCAGTAACTTACAATTCGCTTGGAAACATTTACTTCCTCAAGAACGAGCCACAAAAAGCACTGGAATTTTACAAAAAGAGCACAGACCTTGACCCCAACGATGGTGGTGTATATCTCAACACTGGGCTTTTGCTATATTTGAATGATGACCCAGAAACAGCGAGGCAATTCTTTGAACTTGCAATATCAAAATTCGAATCGCCAGAGAAAGCATACGAAGTTCTCGGCATTGAAGACATTCTGAAGGAACTTGGGGAGGTTGCAGCTGAGAAAAAAGATATATCAAAGAAACAGATTTCAAAGGAAGAGCTGAAAAAATTAATTCAAGAAGCTTCAAAAACATCTGCACAGCAAACTAAAAAAGGGAAGGAATATAAAAAAGAAGAAATCTTTGAAAAAGGGCAGAATGTTTTCGTGTTTGGAGGAAGAAGAGGGGCCGACCCAACTCAACTGCAAACAGTTAAATCATTGCTCTACTGGAAATTTTAACCGTAAATCTTTGGACATTGGGAATTACCTTACCCCTTACGCAAATATTGCATCGCCTTGCGCAAGTAAGCCGACAGCGATTTATATTTTGAGTTTTGAATCCACAAACTTAAATTTATGTGAAGCTCAAATTTTAAGCATAAAACTTCTAACTAGGAAAAGATGAGGCTTTTCAGCAAGAAACGAATTCAATATGCCCCCTTTGGAATACTCTTTGCAACGATTTCAATTCTTCTAACACTCTTTTTATTTAAGACCGATATCTTTGGTAGTTTTTTTAAAGCACTTGAATATAAATCACTTGATATGATGTTCAAAACCCGTGGACCTATCCTTCCGAACCCCAATTTGATAATTGTCAAAATCGATGAAAGAGAACTTATTGATTTTAATTATCCCATTCCACACAACATCACTGCCCAAGCAATTTATTACATGACCGAAGCTGGAGCAAAGGCTATAGGCATAGACCTTTTCTTAAACAAGCAAAGTGATGAAAATTTAAATAACCTTCTTGTTTATACCGCTGAACATTCAAATGTTTTCCTTGCGGTTGGACCATATAGACCTTCGGGAATAAGTGACGATGAGCTTGATTTTTACATTGATAGTCTTGTTCATTATAAAGTAAAACATTGGGGAGTTCCAATTCAACCTGAATTAAAACAATACTTTCATCGCTCCGTTACATTTGCTGGAAAATCATTTGATGAACTTGTTGAGGCTTCAGCTGGAATTGGGCATGTTGCAATTTTGCCAGATCCATTCGATGGGGTTCAGCGTCGTGTTCCACTCTTTATTGAATACGCTGGTAGAGTCTATCCATCACTTGGTCTTGTCCTTGCGCTTGAATATCTTGGAATTGATTATCGAAAAGTTAACATCGTTAAGAAAAGAAATGAAATAATCTTTGATTTTGATGGCTTCAAAATCCCAACGAGTTTGAAGTCGGAACTTTTTATAAACTACGCTGGACCAGATACAATCTTCAGACAAGTTTCGCTTTACAAGGTAATTGAAGCTGGGGTAAAGGGTGACCATGAATTTCTTTCACAGTTTAAAAACGCAATTGTAATAATCGGACCGACGGCACGTTCACTTGGGGATCTTGGACCAAATCCATTTTCCGAGAAATCGCCCAACATTTTTATTCACGCAAATGTGTTTAACACCATTGTGTCTCAAAATTTCATACGTCCTGTAAGCTGGCGTGTTCAGATTTTTATTATGATAGTTTTAACGATGATAGTTGGTTTGTCAGGTTTTGTGACGAAATTTCGCAATAGTTTGATTTTAACAATTTCAATTTTAATTGGTTATTTCGCTTTTTCCTTTCTTTCATTTACACAATTTCTGCGATGGTTTTATAATGCTGAGCCAATGCTTGGAATTCTAATATGTTACATATCATCCGTGAGCTTTTTAACTTTCAGGGAAAATAAGCAAAAGCAACAAATAAGGAGCATGTTCGAAAAATATGTTGACGCATCTGTTGTCGATAAACTTATTGAAAACCCAGAGCTTATGGCTCTCGGTGGCGAAGAAAGAGAACTTACAATTTTATTCAGTGATATCCAGGGCTTTACGACGATGAGCGAAAAATTAACACCGCACGAACTTGTCACATTGCTCAATGAGTTGCTCGATGAACTCTCCATCATCATCTTCAAAAATAAGGGCACAATAGATAAATATATTGGCGATGCGATAATGGCTTTCTGGGGAGCTCCCATACCAGATGAAAATCATGCTTATAACGCCTGCGTCACCGCACTTGAAATGCAGGAAAAATTAAAAGAATTACGCGAGAAATGGAAAAAACTTAAAAGACCTGAAATAAAAATGAGAATAGGAATTAACACAGGCAAGGTGATAGTTGGAAATATGGGTTCAAAAATTAAATTCAATTACACAGTCGTTGGGGATGATGTTAATCTTGCTTCCCGACTTGAAGGAGCAAATAAAGAATATGGAACAAACATTATGATAGGCGAATCAACTTATAAAAAGGTAAAAGATAAATTTATTTGCAGAGAACTCGATCTACTTGTCGTCAAAGGAAAAACAGAACCTGTTAGAGTCTATGAGCTGATTGCTCCAGTTAATGATACTTTGCCCGATGAAATGAAAAAATTCCTGGAAATTTATCACGATGGACTTGAACTTTACCGCTCAATGGAATGGGATAAAGCAATTGATAGATTTACAAAAGCACTCGAAATCTATCCAAATGATTTCACATGTAAACTATATATCCAACGCTGTCTATATTTTAAAGAGTCTTCCCCACCCCCAAATTGGACTGGTGTGTTTGTGATGCAAACTAAATGATGCCAAAGTTTCCATTCATGGAATTTAACGAGAAAACAATTTCAACAAACCTTGGAACAAAGGTTTTCGGTCAGAGGATTCTTTTCTTCAAGAGCATAAAATCAACAATGGATTATGCGAAAAAAATTGCCGAAAGAGATGAACCAGAAGGAACAGTAGTGATAGCTGATTATCAATCGCATGGACGGGGAAGATTTGGAAGGATATGGAAGGCAAATCCAGGGGAAAACATACTGATGTCAATAATCCTACGCCCAAAGATCCCGTTAGAAAGATTTTCCATCTTCCCCTTTTTATCTGCTGTAGCCGTCGCAGAATCAATTGAGAAAAATGCAAATATCAAAGTAACAACAAAGTGGCCTAATGATCTGCTTATAAATGGCAAAAAGTTCTGCGGAATTTTAATGGAAGCATCGATAACTGCAGAAAGCGGCGATTTCATAATTCTTGGTATTGGAATAAATGTTAATCAAAGCGAATTCCCCCCAGAGATTCGCGATTATGCAACCTCGCTATATCTTTCGACGGGTAAAATCTACGACAGAACCGAGCTTGTTAAAGACATACTTCGACAGCTTGAAATTAACTACGAAAACCTGAACAAAAGTAATGATTTTAAATCTGTGTTTGAAAGGTGGAAGAAAAGATGCAAGATGCTTGGGAAAAAAATAAAAGTGATACAGGGTGGAAAAGAGATAACTGGAAAAGCAATTGATGTCGACGATATGGGATTTCTCTTGTTGGAAGATGATAACTCAAGGATTATCAAACTTTCATCTGGGGATGTGACTGTGCTGAAGTAAACTTTTTAAGTTGATAAAAACTTTGCTGATTCAATTAGCTTTCGCGTGTAGGGGTATTTTGGATTTGATAATATCTCAGCGACGGTGCCACTTTCTACAATTTTCCCTCTCCACATCACATAAACGCGATTTGCAACTTCACTAACAACCCCAAAGCTATGAGTTATTAAAAGAACAGATGTTTTAAACTCACTTTGGAAAGACTTTATTAAATCAAGTATTTGACTTTGAGTTAAAGCATCAACAAATGATGTCGGCTCATCAGCAATCACAAGTTTTGGTCTTGGGGCAAAGGCCATTGCAATCAAAATTCTTTGCCTTAATCCGCCCGAAAGTTGATGTGGATAAAGTTCATATACTTTTTCAGGTTCCTTTATCCCAATTCTCTCAAAGAGTTCCAAAACCTTAGTCATTGCCGACTTTCTATCAAGCCCTAATTGCGTCTCAAAAACTTCCCTAACTTGTTTTCCAACTGTTAAAACTGGGTTTAAAGAATTCGTCACATCCTGAAAAATCACACCGATCTCCTTCCCCCTGATTTTTCTTAGCTCATCCTCACTTAATTTCAAAATATTAATTCTCCCTTGCCACAAAACTTCACCTGTGATAATTCTCCCAGGTGGATCAATCAAGTTAATTATTGAAAGAGCGGTGACACTCTTTCCACTCCCAGACTCACCAACAATGGCAACAATTTCGCCTTCACCAACTTCAATTGAGACATCGTCAACCGCTTTGATCACCTTATCCTCAAGGAAAAAATGAACTGACAAATTTTTAACTGTTAAAATCAATCAGAAAATAACCTTTAATTATTTTTATCTGCGTTAAATCTTCTTTCAGCTATCTTAAATGTTGGCACAAACAAAAACCCCTTGCAGATTCAAAATTTGAATATTGCTTTGCGCTCATAATTTTAAATAAAAAAATCCCGACTCGAGGTCGGGATTTTCAAATTATCCAAGGTAAGCTCTGAGTGCTTTGCTTCTGGAGTGATGTCTAAGTTTTCGGATAGCCTTCTCTTTGATCTGCCTTACTCTCTCACGAGTAAGCTTAAATTTTTCCCCAATTTCTTCAAGTGTGAGAGGATGATCATACCCTATTCCAAAATAAAGTTTAACCACCTCTCTTTCCCGTGGGTCAAGCGTGTTAAGTGCCTCCTCAATATCCTTTTTCAAAGATTCATACATAAGCCTATGATCAGGCATCGGGTCATTTTCATTTGGCATGATATCAAGAAGTTTATTGTCCTCACCCTGAACAAAAGGTGCATCCATTGAAATATGCTTTCCTGAAATCTTCAAAGTATCAGCAACTTCATAAACACTCATATCGAGCTCCTCTGCAAGTTCATTAGTGCTCGGTTCACGCTCAAATTCTTGCTCAAGCTGGCTTAGCTTCTTGCCGATTTTGTTCAAAGCTCCAACCCTATTCAACGGCAAGCGAACTATTCTTGACTGCTCTGCAAGCGCTTGAAGAATTGATTGCCTTATCCACCAAACGGCGTAAGATATGAACTTGAATCCTCTCGTCTCATCAAATCTTTTCGCAGCTTTTATTAAGCCAAGATTACCCTCGTTTATAAGGTCTCCGAGCGGGAGACCTTGATTTTGGTATTGTTTTGCAACACTAACGACGAAACGAAGATTTGCCTGGATTAATCTCTCCAGGGCCTTTTCATCACCCTGCTTTGCCCTACGAGCAAGCTCAATCTCTTCCTCTGGTGTAAGCAGTTCGTATTTCCCAATTTCCTGGAGATACTTGTCAATAGAAATGCTTTCCCGATTAGTGATTGTTTTCGTAATTCTCACCATACCTCTGACTTGCTATTTAAATTTTGTTTTTATAAACCGATATCAATTTTTTCAATTATTCCAACAATTGAGGCATCAACAGGTGCTTCTTTAACATCAAGAGGTATCACAGCCTCGCGAGCAGTTATATACATAACCACCTCTCCAGGACCTGCACCAATCGTGTCGGCAGCTATAATCGGACTACCAAACTTATCTCCCTTTGAAGTTAACGGTTGAATTATCTGCAACTTATATCCCCGCAAATTTTGGTCTTTAACCGTTGCCCACACAGTTCCAATCACTTTGGCTATAAACACACCCGCAATCCTTTAGTTTTAATCTGAAACGACATCTAACTTATCAACAATCGCCATTATCACAGCATCAACTGGCTTATTTTTTGTCACGGCTGTAAGCCGTGCTGAACTACCAGTGGCAACGAGAACAATCTCGCCTACTCCAGCACCAACACTATCAACTGCTATCAAAAAGTTATCTTTCAAATTATATTCAAGATCAACATGTTTAACAATTTGAAACTTTAACCCTGTCAAACTTTCGTCTTTTCTCGTTGCCCAAACCGTTCCCACGACTTTTCCTAGTATCATCCGACATTTAACCTTTATTATTCAAAGATAAAATAACTTAAATTTTCTCAAAAATGTTCCAACTACATTGCATATATTTCCTTCTCATTGCATTTACAAATTTTCACAGACTTTTTACTATACCGCCAACTTCCTGTTTCTTCGCTTTTCTTTGAAACAACAAGCTGTGCAACTTGAATAGGAGCACCGCATTGAGGACAGGTTGCTATTACCTTCTTCGCATCTTTTGCAACCTTGTCAGCAAATGAAGCTACTTTTTTAGCCATTCCACATCACGATTTTTATTTTTAAAAAACCTTGACAACATTTTCACTATTTTGAAGCACTTTTAAAAAGTTTCTTTTAACTTTTTCAACAAAATTATCAGCGCTTCTTTCACCATCCCAGGCTGAAACTCCAATCGTAACCGTCACACTAAAACTCTTATCCTCAAATTTTATCTCTTGATTTGATATAATTCTCCTTAATTTCTCCGCCCATATATAAGCATCATTCGGTCCCGTCTCAACAAGAGCAACACCAATTAAATCATCATCAAGTTTGCCAGCAAGATCATAGCTATTCAAATTACTTCGAACTATCTCCGCGATGCGCGGTTGAATTACCTTAACTGATTCATCGCCATAAGTTGATTTTATGTAATCAACATTGTCAACACTTATTAAAACAAGGGTAAGTTCTCCGCCATGTTTTGCTTTCCTGCTGATCTCGGTATTCAATCTGGAGTAAAAATAATTTTTCTTCATTAAAAGAGTTTCCTCGTCATAAATAAAATAACTTTCTATCACCTCGTTTAAGTTCTCATTTTCAAGCAACATACCAACAAGATTTGCAAGGGTTTCAAGCTTTTTTATTTCACTATGGGAAGAAAAAAAATATAACTTTGGATGTTCAAAGAGCATTGCACCGTAGCACTTCTGCCCGTATCTTATTGGGATAACAGCAATCGAAGACTCAAGATTGATCTTTTCATTCTCGGTGAATCTATAAACTTTGCCTTGGGTTCTTGTTGATGGAATCACTTTAGGAATTCCGCTTACTATAACCTCACCAACAAGAGTTCCCTCAATTTTGACTTCGGTTCCAGCCTCAACATATTTCCCAAGTTTTGAATAGCCATGTGCCACAACCCATTTCCCTTCCTCAAATAAAACAATTGCAACCGCTGAACAGTCAAGAACTTTTATCGCAAAATTTTGAATCCTCTCAAGTAAATCACCTAAATCAAACTTCTCAATTCCGCTGATAACCTCAAGGATTTTCGCCTTATGATAAAGGTCAAATTTAGTAATATAATTTCCTATAAGGTCTGAGATCAATTCAGAGAAAAGCTCGACATTTTTAACATCATCATCGCTAAATGTTTGAGCCTGATGTGAATCAAGCAAAATAACACCAACAGTTTTATTTCTATAGAAAACAGGAAAAACAAGCAAAGACTTACTCTCTACCCTTGGGCTTTGATACTTTATAACATCTCCACTCCCTGAAGAGTTTATATCTCCAATTACCTTTGGAACTCCAGTTCTAGCGACTGTAGTTAAAGCATCATCATCCCAATTGTACCTACGAACAAAGTTAAATCTTAAGTCAGTTATACCTTCTTCAAAGACCATTTGCTTTTTATCTTCATTAGCCCAGTAAAAAGCAACAGAATCAGCAACGATATTTTTCTTAATGAGAAGAAGAATCTTTTTAAGAAGCTCTTTAAACTCTTCTCTTGGGTTTAACTTTTCACCTGAGCTTGTTTGACCCTGTTCTGCTTTTTTAATTACAAAACCTTCATCCATAGTGTAAATGGTTCGTCTTTCCTCGTAAGTAGGAATTTTATCTAAAATATTTTTCTTCTTGGTTAAGATCATAAATGCAACTGTAAATACTAAAGAAATTACCAAAACAATGCTAGTTAATAATCTAACTGTCTTATTATCAATTGCTACAATTAGAAGCACAAGGATCAACATAAAGACAAACAGACCTACAACCTTCGCCGAGTTGTCTCCCACCGTGTTCATTTCTAATCAACTCATATATGCAAAATTTTACTAAAAAATAACTCTAATATCTCAAAAAATCAAATTGTCTTGCGATATCCAGCTTTTTCGCTTACCTCAATCCCGCAAGCTCTTGAAGCAATCGCCAATTTTTTAATCTATCTTCTTGAGCCTGCAATAATACTTCATCGGGATTTCCATCCTTATCAAAATGTTTCGCAAACCTACCTTCAGTCCTTGCGAAGTAAATAAAATCAATAACCTCTCCCGTCTTTGGGTGTACATACCAATCGTCCTTGACGGCAGGATTACCCTGCAAACTTAATCTTTCTCTAATTGTTTCCCCTTTTCTCGGATCATAGATTAAAAGCGGAAATGCTCTTGATTCAACAGCAAGCTTTGCTTGATGCATAGCCATATCATCACCGACACCATGCTCGGGTTGGCATGTTGTATAGACTATGACAACAGCAGGACCTGGGAATTCATTTGCTGAAAGAATCGAGCGATAGAAATGGTTAATATGTGCCGCTGTAGTTTGAGCGACAAAAACATCGGGATGCATCATTACAATCTGAGCAAGTTCCTTTCTTCTTTCTGACTTGCCCTTGATTTCTTTACCGTGAGCAGAAAGTTTTGTATCCTGCCCCAAATAGCTTGAAGTTGATGATTGACCTCCAGTGTTTGAATAAACTTGTGTATCAAGGACAAGAACCTTTATATCCATACCAGAAGCAAGCATTCTTGAAAGAGACTGAAAACCAATATCATACATTGCACCATCGCCACCTATAACCCACAATCTTTTATGCTGCCACCCCATTTGATCCCACCTTGCCCTGATTCCAATTGCTACAGCTGGCGCATTTTCAAACAAAGAATTTATCCATGGCACTCTAAATGGATTGTACGGATAGGTCGATGAATAAACCGTATTACATCCCGTTGCTGCAACAATTCCAATGTTCTCAGGTCCATAGACAAAACCCGTCGCTGCAAGCATCATTCTTATTGCAGTGGCTTCACCACAACCCATGCAAGAACCAGCTCCACCAACATAAAGCAAAGATTTACCAGCAAGCATCATATCAGCCAGGACTTTATCCTGAATATATTCCTTCGGAGTTTCTGGAAGTTTTGTATAAAATTCAAAAACTTCCCTATACCTTCTTAAATTTTCACTTGTCTTTTTAACCATCTGCAAAGCGTTATGATCTCCACAAGCAGCAACACATTCAGCGCAACCTTTACACTTCGTTGGATCAACGGCGATCATAAATAAACCTGGTTCAATTCCCTTCTTCTTCGGCACATCATAGTATTTCGTGGTCTTCGCAAACTGCTTACGAAAATGTCCCCTTTTAACTGGGTCCTGAATCTTACTGAGTTCCTCTTCCAATTTTGACTCAGGAACAACCTTGCCAAGTATAGCTGTATCGGGACATTCAGTTACACATTCCATACAACCCACACAATTATCAGAGTTAAAAAGTGGAATTTCCGGAGCAATATAACTAAAATCCCTAAGTGCACCAGTTCCAGCTGGTATCACACTTCTAGCAGTGTAAATATCCGCCGGCAATTCTTCCTCAGCCACCCCACGGTTATAAGCCCCAACAACTTCTTCGTTAAAGTATTCAATATCTATAATGTCCTTGTAAATTTCCTCCCAAGATTGATTCCCATTTTCTTGAGTGAATTTTTCTCTATCTTCCATTTTTTCATGCTCCAATTTGTTTAAAATTCAAATTCAGCTTTAACCTCCGTAGCCTCTATTAAATCCAGTGGAACTTCCATAACCTCATAATAGCCACGTTTAACTGCTTCAAGATTTGCTTGAACTACCTTTTCTCCTCGTTTACCGAAATATTTTCTAATCGATTTTCCAACACCTTTAAATAACTCTTCTTCACTTAGTCCATATTCTTCTCTAAACGGTGTAACCTTCAAAAAAATACCAAGCAAAACAATTCCTTGCATTCTTTGTTCAAGGTCTGGGGATGGAGCAACCTCACGTGCAATCTTAACAGTGTCTAAAAAATATACTTTTATCTTTTTATCCTTTATGATTTTCTTCGCATAAGACGGAATTTCATTCCAGACATCAGCAGGATTCACCTTATCACTTTGAATAAAAATCATCCCACCTTCGCTCAAACCAGCAAGGGGATTGCCCAAATTAAAGGCATTGACATCATTCATCGGGACAAATTCAACATGGGTAAGCTCGCAATGCGTTCTTATTTTTTCTTTCGCTGCGGTTAAATAATAAGTTGTCGGTAATCCTTTCTTTTCCGAACCATATTTCGGATATGCTTGCACTTGAAGCTTAAATATGTCCTCAAGTAAAGTAGCTATGATTTTATTCGTTGTAACAGAACCATATCCACCAACAGAATGACCACGCATTGAGAAAGCACCTTTAGGTCTAACATCTGGATCATATTCCCTTTCAAGGGCAAGTTCATGTTTTATTCCTACAACAAAAAATTCTTTTTCTTTTCCATCATTTCTCATCATGTTCTTGAAAATAGCGATAAAATCACCGGGTCTTACATCTCTACTGCCAAGTCCTCCTACACCCGAGAAAATCTTCGGAATTCTATCTATTTTTGGATAACCTTTGGACCCAACGAATGCATCTGCAAATGATGCTTTTATTGACATTGTCAGTGGATTTGACTGCGCAAGCGGGTTATCCATTCTCTCAAGAACGGCGAACGCTTTTACATGCTTTAACGCGTCAACAATCTCTTTGCTTGGGAAAGGAGCAAAAACCGTAACAGTCAAAGCTCCAACTTTTAAACCTTCAACTTCTCTCAGATAATCAACCGTCGCCATTGCAGTTTCCATAAACGACCCCATTCCAACGACAACATATTCCGCATCTTCAACCTTATACGCATCTATAAAATCGTATCTTCTGCCGGTAAGTTCATAATATTTTTCCATAGCCTCCTTAATTGCACCAGGAACTTTATCATAGTAATATCGCTGTGCAATTTTACCTTTCATATAGCTATCTTGATTTTGAACGACTCCCGACATAAGCGGAAAATACGGGTTCATCAAATTTTTCAGCTTCTTATTTGGATCATCAATAAATTGCTTCATAAGTTCCGGTTCCGGTAAAAGAACATTCTCAATTGTATGCGTTGTTAGAAAACCATCTTGAACCATTAGAAAAGGTGTCATTGAATTTTCAGCGGCGCGATGTGCTATTAAAGTTAAATCCGCAACCTCTTGAACGTTTCTTGCAAAAATTATCCCCCATCCGCAATCGGCAACTCCCATAACATCATCATGTCCAGCATGAACATTTAAAGAATGAGATGTCAAAGCTCTTGCCCCAATGTGAAAAACAACCGGCAATCTTTTGCCCGCTATGGTATAGAGAACCTCCTTCATCAAAATCAACCCTTGACCCGATGTAAAGTTGGTGATCCTTCCACCAGCTGCAGCAAATCCCTCACACACGGAAGCAGAGCTATGTTCTGATTCTGGCTCAAAAAAGAAAAGTTTTTCACCCCAGAGATTTCTTTTTCCATTCGCAACCTCAGCTTGGAAGCCTTGACCCATTGTTGTTGAAGAAGTAATTGGATAAGCACAGGCACCTTGACTTATATTCGTCTCAACCCATACAACTGCACCAGCTCCATCAGATGTCGTCGGTATCCCGGGAAACGGAAATTTATCCTCTTTCATTTTTGACAAATATTAGTTTTTGATTAACAAAAATTAAATTAAACATCTAAAAAGCAAATTTCCAAATTATCTACCATTCGGATTAAATTTCTCCACCTCTTCAATCACAGCTTGAACTATTTCTTCCTCTTTAACTCTCCTCACAACCTCACCATTTCGGTATAAAATTCCAACTCCCTTACCACACGCAACCCCAATATCAGCTTCACTTGCTTCACCAGGACCGTTTACAACACAGCCAAGGATTGCCACTTTAACAGGTTTTTTCACTTTGTTCAATTTATCCTGCAATTCATTTACAATTTTAAACAAATCAACCTCAAGTCTACCACATGTTGGGCAGGCAATTATTTCAACATTTCTTGATGCGAGTCCAAGTGAACGCAAGATTTCTCTCCCAACTTCAACTTCTTTGACAGGATCATCGGTCAACGAAACCCTTATCGTATCCCCTATTCCCTCAGCTAGCAAAGTTCCGATTCCAACCGCAGATTTTATAGTTCCACTAAAAAATGGGCCCGCCTCTGTTACGCCAAGATGAAGTGGATAATCTGTTTTACTCGCGATCAATCTATAGGCCTCTATCATCAATCGCACATCTGTTGACTTCACTGATATCACTATATCTGAAAAACCAAATTCCTCACATATTTCCACATGACGCATCGCACTTTCAAAAAGTGCTTCAGCAGTTGGATAGCCATATTTCTCAAGTAAATCCTTCTCAAGTGACCCCGAATTAACACCAATTCTTATCGGGATACCCCTATCCTTAGCAGCTTTTAAAACTTGCTTTATCCTCTCCTTTGAACCAATATTCCCTGGATTTATCCTAACTTTAGCAACGCCTGCTTCAATCGCCTTCAAAGCAAAAATATGATTGAAATGAATATCCGCAACAACAGGAATTGGCGATCCTTTAACAATTTCTGGAAGCGCCTCAGCTGCTTCTTTATCTGGAACCGCAACACGAACGATATCACATCCAGCTTCTGCAAGCTGGTAAATTTGCTTCAATGTTCCTTTTACATCTTCGGTTTTCGTTTTAGTCATCGATTGAACTGAAATCGGGGCGTCACCACCAATGGGAACATTTCCAACATAAACCTTGCGAGATTTTCTTCTATTTATCATAAAGTTTTCACCACTTTCTTTTATTTAACGCAATTTCTTACTTGCCTCGTAAAGAATTTTTTTCTCACGCTCAGTTAAACTGTCATATCCATATTGACTTATCTTATCAAGGATAGCATCAATCTGTTCCTGTGTCACTATTTCATCATCAACAAGAAGATATTTCCTCTTCTGTCGTTTCATTTTAAACTTTGGAAATTTTATCTTTGAGATAAAATCAGACAGATCGAACCCAGCATACATCAGTTTTATATAAACAAATCCAACAACAGCCCCACCAAGATGAGCAAAATGTGCAACCCCATCGCTTCCGAAAACACCCATCACAAGATCAAAAAACACAAGGATAGCAACAAAAATTCTCGCTGGAATAGGAATTAAAAAGTAAAGAAAAATATGCCTATCGGGAAACATAACAGCGAACGCAATCATAACTCCGTAAATTGCACCTGAAGCCCCAACCACAGGACCAATTTGACCAAAAAGTGGCGCAAAAATTAAATGTGTAATTCCAGCTCCAATCCCACTTATGAAATAATAAACTAAAAATCTTTTCGTTCCCCACATATTTTCTATCTCAGTCCCAAACATCCAAAGCATCAACATATTGAAAAGAATATGAAAAATTCCCTTCGGATCGTGGATGAACATATAAGTTACCAGTTGCCAAAATTGAAATCCATCTCCAACTGGGTTCAAGGCAAAAAATTTATAAACATAAAGATAAAGTGGAATGCCAGAAATTCTAAAGTTCAACCCAAAAAATACAAGCAGAAGATAGACAATAACATTCACAATAATGAAATACTTTATCGCGGATGGGAAGAACCTGAAACCGCGAAAGAAACTTGGCCTGTAATATCTATAACTCATTGGCATAAAAATTATTTTTGCGTTTCAAAACAAAATATACAACACCATTTAATAAATTAAAAATAGAAAATTGTCAGCGAATAAGATGAGCAACTTGAAAGGCGCTTTTATAGATAAGTACAAACTTTAAGAAATCTATTTATCCCTTATAGCAGCTACTCCAGGTAAAACCTTTCCTTCAAGGAACTCGAGTGAAGCGCCACCGCCAGTTGAAACATGCGAAACACTATTAGCTAATCCTGCCTTCGAAATTGCGGATGCGGAGTCACCTCCACCGACAATCGTTATAGCTCCTTTCTTTGTCACCTCAGCCAAAATTTTAGCAATTTCAAATGTTCCCTTTGCAAAATTCTCAAATTCAAAAACACCCATTGGCCCATTCCAAACAATTGTCTTTGCATTCTCCAAAACTTCACCAAATCTTTTTACAGTTTCAGGCCCAATGTCAAGTATCATCCAATCTGGTTTAACCTTATCAACCGCGACAACTTCAAACTCAGCATCGTTAGCAAACTTGTTGGCAATCACACAATCAACTGGCAAAAGGAATGTAACTTTTTTCTCTTCAGCTTCATCTAAAATTTCTTTGGCAAGCTCAATTTTATCCTCTTCAACAAGTGATTTTCCAACTTCATATCCCTTTGCTTTTAAAAATGTATTCGCCATTCCTCCACCGATTAAAAATGCATCAACTTTATCAATTAAATTCTTTATCACTTGAATTTTATCTGAAACTTTCGCGCCACCAAGAATTGCAACATATGGTTTTTCTAGATTTGAAGTTGCTTTAGATAAATATTCAATCTCCTTTTGCATTAAATAACCTATCGCGGTCTCCTTGAGAAACCTCGCAACACCTTCAGTTGAAGCGTGAGCTCGATGCGCACTTCCAAAAGCATCGTTTACATAAACATCAGCCAATGAAGCAAGCTCACGCGCAAAGTTTTCATCATTTTTCTCCTCCTCGGGATGAAATCTTACATTTTCAAGCAACAAAACTTCACCCTCTTTTAATTCATCAACCATTTTTCTCACTTCATCACCAACGCAATCAGGTGCAAACTTAACAGACATCCCGAGAAGCGTTGAAAGGTGCTCTGCGACAGGTTTCAAACTATATTTCGGATCAAAACCTCCCTTTGGTCTCCCAAGATGACTCATCAAAATTGCCTTGCCCCCATCTGCGATAATTTTTCTTATCGTTGGCAATGCTTCCCTTATTCTTGTATCATCGGCGACTTTGCCACTTTCAATTGGGACATTGAAATCAACTCTAACAAGAACTTTTTTCCCTTTTAGGTGCAGGTCGTCAATTGTTACTTTTCTCATGGTGCTTTGGAAAATTTATTTTAAAAAAAATGTTATATCGCTTGTCTCGTAGATTATTTTAACTGTCCCAAACTTGACAAATAAAATTTTCGGAAAAACTTGAACCTCGTTTCTAATTGGCAAAAGAATCCCCTTAAAATTTGAAATATCCAGAAACTGTTTGCTTTGATTTTTCCCAAATTTCTTCGATTGATATGTCACATCATACTCACACCTGACTGGAAGATAACTTTGTTGATCAATCCATATTTTCCCCGTGCCTTCAGAACTGGTCGTATCGCCTTTAACCTTATAGTCAACTTTTATAACAAAACAATTTTTATCCGATACTTTCTCAAAGCCGTTAAATTTGAAATTTATCTTTTTCTCTGACAAGCCATCCCTAACGCGAAGAAAAGGAAAAACGAGGTTTTTTATTTTCAAACTTTCTTCACTCCTGACCTTTTCAATTTGCTTCGCTATCATCAAACTTGACGAATCTACACTACCTGGGGTCGCAACTAATTTTCTATCTTTTACCATGCCGTTTTCAAACTTCACAGCGTATAAAAACTCATAATTTCCCTTTTTAACAGTCAAATTATAATCAAGCAAAACCTTAAGCTTAAACTCACCCGAAAGATTTTCAATTTTCTTATCATTCTCCGAAACTGCTTCAATTGCTCTATTGATAATCTCGTCAGCACTTTGAGCGAATAAGAAATTAATGAACAAAATAAAAATCAAAACATGCATAATTTAACCCAACTTATTTAGAAAAAAATAAGCCTCCCCCAATAAAAAGGGGAGGCAAAAGTTGCAGATCAATCCCCAATCATACTTGCCATCTTCCTTGTCAAGTCGACAACTCTACATGAATAACCCCACTCATTATCATACCACCCGACCACTTTAACAAGATTTCCACCCATCACCATTGTTGATTTTGCATCAAATATACAAGAGTGTGAATTTCCAATTATATCGCTTGAGACAATCTCATCTTCCGTATACTCAAGTATCCCCTTCAAGTATGTTTCGCTTGCCTCTTTAAACGCCTTGTTAACTTCATCAACTGTAACATCCCTATCGAGCTCAGCAACAAAATCAGTCACAGAACCATCTGAAACAGGAACGCGAAGTGCAAAGCCATGAAGTTTCCCATTTAGCTCTGGTATAACTTTGCCAACTGCTTTTGCTGCGCCTGTTGTTGTCGGAATGATCGAAAGCCCAGCTGCTCTTGCTCTTCTTAAATCTTTATGTGGAAGGTCAAGAACTCTTTGATCATTTGTATAAGCGTGCACCGTCGTCATCAAACCCTTTCTAATCTTAAAATTATCATGTAAAACTTTCACCATCGGAGCAAGGCAATTCGTCGTGCAAGAAGCATTGGAAACAATTACATCGTCGGGGGTTAGAATATCATCATTCACACCGAGCACGATTGTTTTTTCAACTCCATCGGCTGGAGCGGTTATTATAACTTTTTTCGCTCCCGCTTGAATGTGCTTCTCAGCATCTGCTTTTTTAGTGAAAAGTCCTGTTGACTCAATAACAATATCAATACCTAAATCCTTCCATGGCAGTTGAGCTGGATCCTTGATTGCAAAAACTTTGATGCTTTTACCATTCACAATTAGTTCATTATCTGTGTATTCAACTGTTCCTGGGAAACGACGGTGAATTGAATCATACTTTAAAAGGTGCGCTAATGTCCTGGTATCTGTGATATCGTTTATCGCGACGAACTCAAGATCACTAACATTATTTTGAACAGCAGCTCTGAAAACAAGCCGTCCAATTCTACCAAATCCATTGATTGCCACTCTAACCGACATTTCTACCTCCCTTTTTTGGTTTTTGGTTTGCTGTTAACTTTTCAATAAGTAAATTTAACTTGGAAACTTTTTTAAATTTAAAAACCACAAACAAAAAAAACAACAATTTAACCCCATTTTGTAATTTGCAATTTGAAAACATTTATTTTATATTAGTGCAGGCTAAACTCAATTTTAAGCTCAATCTTGAACCGCAAAGTTAAAATAATCCCCTTGTTAATTTTACTATTCGCCATATTTTCTGGGTGTCATTTTTTGAAAAATGTCAGAAGTGAATTTAATGCATATTTCAACACTTACTATAATGCTAAATCCATATTCGAGCAGGTCGAGAACTCTATACAAAGCAGAATATTATCC
>NZ_CZVS01000056.1:0-12353 GCF_001535985.1 Candidatus Kryptonium thompsonii
CATCCTTCTTTTTGTCTTTTCAAGTTTTTTAATTTCTCAAATCCCACAAATCGGACCTGAATTTGGGATTGAAACTGGACGTGATTCAACATTCGTTCTTGGCGGGGCTTATGATTCCGAGAAATATCTCGTTGTTATGCGGAAAGAGTTGTCAACAGGTGGCGCTGAAATAGTTGGACAATTTTTATCAAAGGCTGATAACTCTTTAATTGGAAGTCCAATCGTTTTGGGAACAACAGTAATACCAGCAGGAAATTTTGAAGTAGGTATACCACAGGTGGCATTTGATGGTAATCGTTTTCTTGTGGTGTGGACTGATGGTGAAAATGGAGGAATTAAATATCGATTTATCGACGCTAAAACTTTTCAGTTAAGTAATTTATATTCTGACTCAACCTTGAAGTGTTATTTAAATGGAGTTTCAGTTCTTCATTTTAATTCGACGGTCAATAAGTATTTTCTTGTTTTTGCTATCAGAAGCTCAAGCGGTTATTATTTAGCTGGGAAGTTTATACTACCAAATGGATATATGGAAAATTCATTTCAGGTATCTAATGTTCTTGCGCGAAAGGAGTATTCGCTTGCTTATGGTAATTCTAAATATCTGGTTTGCTTCATTAAAGAGACTGGTGACTATGACAATGAGATTTGGGGCCAGATGGTAAGTGAGAATGGTTCAGCGATTGGGGCAAGCTTTTTAGTTGATGGAAGCCCTGCGCCAAGTGATAACCCGTTATTTGTCACTTTCGATGGGCAAAAATTTATCAGTTTTTTCCCTGATGAGGAGACAACAGGTTGGAAGACTTATGCAAGATTTATAAATCAAGATGGTACAGTTTTGCCCCAACGAATTCTTATTACCCCAAATGCATATATTGTCCCATGCGCTTCCGTTAATGGTGGTGAAATTTTATTTACAGCCACAGGATTTAAACAGGATTTCACTTCTAAAATCTTCGCTCGTTTCTTTGATTTATCTTTAAACCCAAAGGGTGAAGAATTTGTTGTCTTTGATACGCTTGGGGGTAAAAATCCGCTTGGAAGCTATGTTGTTTATGGCGGTGGAAAATATCTCGTTTTTACAACAAGAGTAAGGTTTGGGGTTGCTCCTGATAGTGGTATATACTTTACCGATGGAGATGTTTATGGTGTAGCCATTTCGCCGGTTACAAATGTCACTAGCCTCGGAGAAAATCCAACTCAGTTTAGGCTTGAACAAAATTATCCAAATCCGTTTAATCCGAGCACAACTATTCGCTTTTCATTGCCAAGTCAAACATATGTAACGCTAAAAGTCTTTGATATTCTCGGCAGAGAAGTTACAACGCTGGTGGATGGAGAATTAAACCTTGGTGAACATTCCGTTGTCTATAATGTTGAAGACTTGCCAAGCGGAGTGTACTACTATCGCTTGCAAGCCGGTAATTTTGCTCAGCAAAAGAAAATGATGATAATAAAATAGTGATAATAAAATGGTGAGGGTAATTCCTCACTTTATTTGGGTTGGTTTAGTGCTTCTTGTATTGGAAGTTGCTCCCATTTCAGCGTTGTTACTTTCTCAAGAAGTTTATAAACCGAAAGGTTGTTCTGCAAGTACTGGGCCTAATGTATCTACGGTTGTTCTTAATCATCCGGAATGTCGATATCAATTAATTGTGACGAAATGGTCAGAGATAGAGCCGTCGCCCGGAGTGTTTACTTTTTCTGCTTTGAAAAACAAAATTAACCTTGTAAAACAATACAACAAGAAATATGCGCTCGCCGTTGGTATGGGAGGACCTGGCTCGCCAGCGTGGTTGGTTGATTCTCTTCACGTTCCATTTGTTGATTATAAATTTCGAGGAACGATTCCGTATAAATTGCCGTTGTGGTGGGACAGCACCGTGCAAAATCGAATCAGGCTTATGGTGGCAAAACTTGGTGAGGAATTTAAAGATGACACCTCGTTAGCATTGGTATATATCACACAAATGCTAACGAGGTGTCATCTTTAAATTCCTCACCAAGTTTTGCCACCTCGTTAGCATTGGTATATATCACACAAATGACAGCGAATGGGATTGAGGGGCATTTGCAAGGTGTAAATATGGATTCGATGCGAGCTAAAGGATATACAGCAGAAAAATGGATTGCTGCAGCGAAACAAACGGCATATTATTTCGCAAACGCTTTTCCGACAAAAGCATTAGCATTTGAAATTCACGATATTGAGAATTCTTCCACAATCCCGATAACAATAATTTCAGATTTATTTAATGATCCGCTTCTAAATCATAGAATAGGCGCTGCAATTTGGTGGCTTTCGGGAAAAACAACTTATCAACCAGATTTATTGTCTTTCTTAAAGACTTTTCCCGGCGATAAATATGCACAAATGATTGGTCACAGTGGTCAACCTGAAAGATTTGCTGATAACACAATAGCAACAGCATTTGCGCAAGCAAAAGAGCTTAATATACGGTATATCGAACTATGGTATGAAGAATATAGCTCGCGTTCTATTGACCAACTATTGAGAGATTTTAATTCATGGGCAGATTCAGTATTTGGATTGACTGAGGTATATCTGAACCAAAATAATGTTCCTTCGGGATTTGCATTATACCAAAACTACCCTAACCCATTCAATTCCTCGACAACCATTCGCTTTTCGTTACCAAGTCAAACATATGTAACACTCAAAGTCTTTGATATTCTCGGCAGAGAAGTAACAACGCTGGTGGATGGGGAATTTGATGCTGGCGAGCATTCTGTGTTGTTTGATGCGAGAAATCTACCAAGTGGAATTTATTTTTATCAACTGAAAACAAGCGGTTTTGTTGGACAGAGGGGAATGCTAATTATCAGATGATGTAATTGATTAAGACTATTTACGATAGTGTTGGGGCGGATTTTGCACTCGTAATAAATGACTTGTTTACTTAAGGTGATATTTCTGGTATTCATGCACCAGAGATTTTAACCTTGCTCTTTTATAATTTGTTTTTGCTAAGTTTTGCTCACTGACCAAAGCTTTTAGCTAACAATGCTAATTGCAAAATAGACTTGACAAGTATGGAACCTTTTTTTAATTTTGAATAGTTGGAGCAAAACAAGAAGTGAACTGTTGACAAGGCTAAAAAAATTTCATGTGTTTTTTGAGTACGAATTTTGACATCCATCTTTCATCTCATCAAAGTCCAGAATGGATTGTTTTCACAGCTGAAAATTACATCACTTCGCTTGCGATTGAAGATGAATACATTTGGATTGGGACAAACTTGGGGCTTGTTAAGTTGAATATCCTAACAGGTGAGAAAGTTAGTTATAACAAGGCAAATTCGGGTCTACCAAGTAATGTCATTTTTGCCATAGCAATAGATGAACAAGGGAATAAATGGATTGGGACATATGAAGGGGGATTTGTGAAGTTTGATGGTGTAAATTGGACTGTTTATAATACCTCAAATTCTGGACTACCAAGTAATAATGTTCGTGCTATAGCAATAGATTCCCAAGGTAATAAGTGGATTGGAACAGGGAAAGGGCTTGCTAAGTTTGATGGTGTAAATTGGACTGTTTATAACACTTCAAATTCAGGTTTGCCGGATAACTACATCTTTGTTATATCGATAGATTCCCAAGGGAACAAATGGATTGGAACAAGTGGAGGACTTGCGAAATTTGATGGTGTAAATTGGATTATTTATAGTACTTCAAATTCAGGTCTGCCAAAGGGTAGTATTCGTGCCATATTAATAGACTCCCAGGGAAATAAATGGATCGGAACGGAGGGAGGGGGACTTGCGAAATTTAATGAGATAAATTGGATTGTTTATAGTACTTCGAATTCAGGTCTTGCAAGTAATAATGTTTTTGCTATAGCAATGGATTTCCAAGGAAACAAATGGATTGGAACATCGGGAGGGCTTGTAAAGTTTGATGGGGTAAATTGGATTGTGTATAAAACTCGGAATTCAAGTTTACCAAGCAATAATGTTCGTGCCATAGTGGTAGATTCCAAAGGAAACAAATGGATTGGGACATCAAAAGGGCTCGCTAGGTTTGATGATGTAAATTGGGTTGTTTATGGCACTTCAAATTCAAGTCTACTAAGTAATGATGTCCTTGCTATATCAATAGATTCCCAAGGGAACAGATGGATTGGTACAGATAAAGGACTTGTAAGGTTTGATGGTGTAAAGTGGACTGTTTATGATACTTCAAATTCAGGTCTACCAGATAATTATGTTTCTGCCATAGTGATAGATTCTCAAGGAAACAAATGGATTGGGACGAATAAAGGACTCGCAATGTTTGACGGAGTAAAGTGGACTATTTATGACACTTCGAACTTGGCTCTGTCAGATAATTATATTTCTGCCATAGCGATAGATTCCCAAGGGAGCAAATGGATTGGAATATATGAAGGAGGACTTGTAAAGTTCGATGGTACAAATTGGACCGTTTATAACGCTTCAAATTCAGGGCTTCCGGATGCTCAGATTAATGCAATAGCGATAGATTCCCAGGGGAACAAATGGATTGGGACAGAACTGGGCCTTGTAAAGTTTGACGGTGTGAGTTGGGTTGTTTATGACAGCTCAAACTCAGGCCTGCCAAATAATGTGGTTAATGCTATATCAATAGATTTCAAAGGAAATAAATGGATTGGAACAGAAGGAGGAGGACTTGTGAAGTTCGATGGTGTAAGTTGGACCGTTTATAATACTTCAAATTCAGGTTTGCCGGATAATTGGATTAATGCAATAGCGATAGATTCTCAGGGGAATAAATGGATTGGAACAAACGGAGGAGGGCTTGCGAAGTTTAACGATGTAAGTTGGACTGTTTATAACACTTCAAATTCAGGCCTACCACATAATTGGGTACGTGCTATAGCGATAGATTCCCAAGGAAACAAATGGATCGGAACGGAGGGAAGGCTTGCGGTATATCGTGAGGGGGGGGGGAGTAATACTTGATGTTTATAAGAAAAAGAAGAAATAATACCAAGAGAATTTCCACTTATCAAAAATTATCTAAACTTATTTTAATTTGAACACTTTGATTGAATCTGACAATTAACCTGAGGTTTCAGATATCGAACTTGGGATATATGATGTTTTTGGAATGGAAGTGACGAGAATTTTTTAAGGGATATTGAAGGTTTGTATAGATTGTATAAGATTTGATGCAAAAGGTTGCCAAGTGGGGTTTACTTCTATCATTTGCAGGCTGGAAATTTTGTTCAACAAAGAAAAATGATATTAGCTAAGTGAAAAACTTTGTTAGTATCGATGGTTTGACTGGGTTTAAATTACTAAAAGTGTTTGATTTTGGAAGTTCAACATATTCTCGGCAGTTGTTCTCCAGCGAGCATATCAACGACTCTTAACCCACCAATAAGAGTTTTAAGGAGGACAACGCCGGGATGTTCTTCGGTGATTTCACCAATTATTTTTGCTTCTTTTCCTAATGGATTTTTTCTCATTGTTTCGAGTATTTTCTCCGCATCTTCTGAAGAAACGACTGCGATCAATTTGCCTTCGTTCGCGACATAGAGTGGATCAAGCCCAAGCATTTCACATGCTGCTTTAACTGGTTCAGGTATTGGAATTTCCGATTCCCATATTTCAACACCAATATTTGCAGACTGCGCAAGTTCGTTTAGCGCGCTTGAGATTCCACCACGTGTTGGGTCACGCATCCAATGTATATTTTGGCTTACGGATAAAATATCGTGAACGAGGTAATTTAATGGTGCTGTATCGCTTTCAATTTCTATCTCAAATTCTATCCCCTCGCGCTTTGATAAAATAGCTATTCCGTGTAAACCTATGGGACCATTTATCAGGATTTTATCTCCGGGCTTGACCTTGTGTGGTGAGATTTCAATATCATGATCTATTATTCCAATTCCAGATGTGTTGATGAAAATTTTATCACCCTTGCCTTTTTCAACAACTTTTGTATCACCTGTTACAAGAATTACGCCAGCTCTTTCACAAGCTCTTCTCATACTTTCAACTATTACACATAAATCAGAGATTGGGAAACCTTCTTCGATTATAAAGCCCGCACTGATGAAAAGTGGATTTGCACCGCCAACTGCTAAATCGTTTACAGTTCCATTTACCGCAAGCTCTCCAATATTTCCGCCAGGAAAGAAAATAGGATTAACCACATATGAATCAGTTGTAAACGCAATTTTAATCCCGTTTATATTCACAACTGCTTGATCCCCAAGTTCGGAAAGATATGGATTGTCAAAGGCTGGTAAAAATACATTTCTTATCAGTTCCGCTGTGAGTTTTCCCCCGCTCCCATGACCAAGGAGAATTTTATCGTAATTTGCAAGTGGTTTTGGACAACTTAAATTAAATTCTGTTGCCATAGCATATTTAAATTTTTATTCTGCCATAGTTATAGTAAGCTGCACATGCTCCTTCAGATGAAACCATGGGTGCACCAAGAGGATTTAATGGTGTGCAAAGCGTTCCAAAAGCTGGGCAATCACTGGGTTTTTTAACTCCTTGAAGAACATAACCACTTATGCAAAGTGATGATTCCTCTGTTTTTATAGTAGAGATTTCGCTAAAAACTTTTTCCGCGTCAAATTCAGAAAATTCTTCTTTTAATTTAAAGCCACTGTTTGGAATTAACCCAATACCACGCCATTTCATATCTGCAATTTCAAAAACCTTAAAGATAAGCTGTTTTGCTGGTATGTTTCCCTCGCGACGCACTGAACGCTTATATTGATTTTCAACCTCATGACGTCCCTCTTCAAGTTGTTTAATTAACATAAAAATACCCTGTAAGATATCAACTGGTTCAAAACCTGTGACAACAATTGGAACTTTGTATTTTTCCGCGATCGGTTCATATTCTTCATATCCCATAACTGTGCAAACATGTCCCGCAGCGATAAATCCATTTATCATGTTCCAAGGTGACTCAAGGATTGTTATAATTGCCGGTGGAACGCGCACATGTGAAACAAGAGCAAAGAAATTTTTTAATCCGAGTTCTTTTGCTCTCCATACCGCCATTGCATTTGCTGGCGCTGTTGTCTCAAAGCCAATCGCGAAAAAGACAACTTTTTTATCTGGGTTTTTCATCGCAATCTTCACAGCATCAAGAGGTGAGTAGACAATTCTCACATCTCCACCCTCTGACTTAACGGTGAAAAGGTCTTTTTTTGAACCTGGAACTCTTAACATATCTCCAAATGAGCAAAATATAACTCCTGGGGTTGATGCAATTTCTATGGCTTTGTCAATTATTTCAAGTGGTGTAACGCAAACCGGACACCCTGGACCATGAACGATGTTAATTTTATCTGGAAGCATCTCATCGATTCCGTATTTTATAATCGTATGTGTCTGGCCCCCACAGATTTCCATTATGGTCCATTCACGGGTTGTTATCTCATGGATCTTTTCAACATATGCTTTGACAAGTTTTGAATCCCTGTATTCATCAATGAATTTCATTCTTGATCCCCGAGTTCACTTTTTAAAAATCCCATTTTTTCAAGGTAATAAAGCATTTCTTGAGCTTCTTGTTCGTTGAGTTTGCTTATTCCAAACCCAACATGAACAACAGTGTAATCTCCAACCTGTGCATCTGGGATATATTCAAGGCAAACAGTTTTTACAACGCCCCCGAAATCAACTTTGCCCATTTTCAAACCATTCTCTTCAAAGACTTCCACAATCTTTCCAGGAATCCCAAGGCACATAATCCGCTCCATTTTAATTTTTTAGAAATGGAACTCGTTAACAAAAATAACCCGAAAGATTTAAAAAGTCAAGGTAGAAATGGCGAGCTATAAAGCTCGCCATGTTTTTATAACCTGCTCCACATATCTTGAATTTGCCTTAGCAAAACTGCTGGGTCTGTTGAGTGAGGTGCTCCGGCGGGATCAATTATGTCAAGTTGCTGTGCTGCACTTTGAAAATCACCAAGTGTGTAATATGACTGGGCTAAAACAAGGCGAAGTCTTTTGTAATACACGCGATTATCGTACGCAAAGACATAGTTTGGATTTGCATTTAAAACTTCAAGCGCCCGTTGAATTGCGGATGAAAATTCATTTAACGCATGGTGAACGAAAGCAAGTCCAGCTTTTGAATTTAAACTGACACTTTGCGATACACTTTGATGAGCAAGTGAATTTAGAAGATCATTCCTGGCGAGCGAAAATTCGCGTTTATAGGCTCTCGACCATCCACGACCACATTCAGCTTCAGCTTGGAGACTATCATATCTTGAATTAGCACGAGATAAAGAAACTGCTTGATCAAATTTCGTAAAAGCATCGTCATAATTTTTGTTGCTAAATGATTGCCAACCGGATTGTATTAGGGAAATTATCTGATTTATGGTTGCATCACCATTCCCAAGTAATTGAACTGTTAAAGGCGAAGAAAGATTTGTCGCGTTGTGCGTGATTGAAAGAGCTCCAGAGAATGCACCATCAGAAGTTGGGGTAAATCTCACATAAGTGATAATTGAATCACCAGGGGATAAATTAAACTGTGTTGCTCCTTGAATTGAAAATCCGTTTCCACTTATATTTACTGTTCCAGTAAGTTTTCCAGTTGAATTATTTTGATTTTTTACTACAATAGGCATATCCTTGTATTGATTTACCGCAACATATCCAAAGTTAAGTGAGCTTGGGGTTACACTGATATAAATAACTGCGCTTGGCTCAGAAGGTTGTTTTTTACAGGCTGTAAATGAAATCAAAAGTATAAATGCGATTGTTAAGCTTATACCCGGTTTTAAGAAACTTCTCATTTTTATCTCCCGTTTTTATTTTGTCAAAACCATTTTTAATGTCTTACTAAAGTTTCCGGCAGTTATCCTATAAAAGTAAATTCCCGATGGTGCAATTTTACCCGTGTTATCCTTGCCATCCCAAACAACAGTATATCTCCCAGCATTTTTGAATTCATTTACAAGCGTTTTAATCTCTTGCCCAATGATGTTGTAAATTTTGAGAGTTACAAACGCATCCTCAGGCAAGTCAAAGCTTATGCTCGTTGATGGGTTGAACGGATTTGGATAATTTTGGTAAAGTTCAAATTTTTGGGGTATATCAACCACAGGAGTGCCAACTTCAGTAACCTCAGTTTTTCTCGTTACTATGAATTGGCCTAATTTGCTTATTTCGGCTGTGATGAAATCTCCAGAATTTGAAACAGTTGAATTTAATCCCACCCATCGTGTTCCATCCCAATATGCGATTGTCAATTCATTTAATGGTATGGATGAAATTTTATTGGGATCGAGATAAATTTTAAGCACCGCTGGTCTGTTAAGTTCGTAACCGACCGGGCTCAGTGTGTAAACTGAGCTTAGTTTTGTACTAATTGAGTTTTCAACCTCGGCATTTAAAACATCGGAATTGCCAGCGAAGGCAATTACATATAAATTATCCCTGAGTGAATTTCTCCCAAATTCAACCTCCATTTTTCCATCTGTTGAAGCAATATATCCACCACTGACTGATTGTAAAAATTGAACATTAAATGTATAAGCCGTATCTGAATAGACAAATCCGTATTTTGTCGTTCCCCTAACTCTTATTTCAATTGCCCCGCTTGATGTTAAAGTTATATTATTGTCAACAAAAACCTTATCATTTGAATTTGGAACTGGTTGAAAGATTAAATTTACTACATTTGAACCCTGTGTTAACGTCCCAGAGAGATTATTTTTGTTAAGTTTGGATGGGCTTGCAACAAATACATCAAGTCGCTCGCTGAAAATAGGATTTTGGAAAAATCCAACAATAAGTCGTGGCTTTGTTGTATCAGTGTAGGCGAAGGTTGCTCTCATCATCATGTTCCAACCTCTCAAAGATACAGTGGTTCCACCACTTGATACTTGAAGATTTTCCATCGGAACCCATGTATTTGGATTTGATGGATGAGTTGGGCCAAAGAAAGCATAGGTATAATTTACCTTTGTTGTACTGTCCATCCCGACATAAGTTCCAATTGTGTCATTTTCAGTAAAGCCGATATAAATTGTTCCAAGATTTTTAAGCTGTGAGGCATACGGTGTTAAATCGATGGTTAAAAATTGACCATCGTAGCCACTTCTACTGGTTGAGTAGATGAACGGTGTTATTATGTCATTTCCTGGAAGACCATTGTTATCTGCCCAAACATGGAAGTAAAAATCTTTCGGTGCATTAGCTGGTACAGTAGAACCAGAAAATTCTTGAGAAAAAGCTGCAAGTATTTTAGCTGAAACAAGCTGGTTTACACTAACTTCGGGGACGAACTTAACAGCCCAACCAAATCCTTCCCTGCTATTCCCGAAGCCAAGGAAATTGGCATTTCCGATAAATCTATCTGGCGTTCCATCATCATATGCTGTCTCAACATAAAATGCTATCTGTCGCCCTTGCGAAGTATAAGAGTATGTCGCGGAAGTTGAACCTGTGTTTATTACTACGAAAATCACAGTATTTACTGAGCTTCCAAATTCAGGAACTTCAAAGCTAACCCCAGCTGGAACATCAACAACTTGTTTAACGGAAGTACCAAGTTTTATCGCCTTTATCTTGACAAGCGCTGAGCTTGTCGTAAATGTCACCTTGAGTGATTCACCATACGCAAAAACTATGTAATTAACTGCATATCCATAAACATTTTGATTCGACACACTGACATTTGGATCAGTGTGATAATTTAATTCCGTCGGCTTTCCTGAGATTGCATAAGTATAACCATATTTTGGATCGACAGTTTTGTCGTTTAAATAGTTTGCAATAAACCAGTTCGTCAAAACATCTGTGAAGGTTGTACCTTTGGTTGAGAAAACGAGATTCAAGCCAGTGGCACCATTATTGGGCTCTTGCACAGCTTGTTTTAAAATATTATCCCCAAGTTGTTCGGTATAATAGAGCGTAAAGAGAGCAGCTCTCGAGTAATCTGAGAGAACATCACCACTTATATTGTTCCAATCAAACAACGGCACATTTGGTTTTGCAAAATATCTCGATGGACTTCTTAATGGATATCCGCAAATCACCTCAGCGACTTCTGATAAACCCTCGTTCACAAATGTCACTTCGTCCTTATCGTAGTTATAGTGAATTAGGTGTTGATATTCATGGGCAAGCGTGCTTAACGGTCTTTGCGGATTTCTTGTACCGTTGTAGTAAATCCCTGGGTATGAGTCAATGTAAAGTATGTCGCGCTGATTGCTCCCCTGATTATTTGTTTGATCCCATGAAAAGAAAAATCCTGCGACATAGCTTCCACCAGGTTGCCATCCGTCTTTTATATCAGTTATCAAAAAGTCAGTTTTTCCATCCCCATCTTTGTTTGGTGGGAGACCAAAATATTGATGATTAAGCGCAACTATACCTTTATTTGGGTCTCTTGAAGCGGACGGAGTTTGAGTCTCAAGCGCTGTTAAAATCGCGTCAACCTCTGTTTGCGTGACATGTCCATTATTGAGCTCGGTTGTATCCACCCATACTTGTGTTAAATTTCCTACCGCTCTCAGTTCCGCAACAACATTATCAAATTGGTTTGTTGTTAAATTTAAGACGAAAAAGTTTCTTCTTGTCCCAACGGTGTCCGCGGTTTTTAACGGGAGCGATTTCTCAAGAATTGACTTCTGCATCAAAGCGTAAACTTCAGGATTGTAAATTCGCGTGTTCTCAAGCGCCTGTTTTGCTATCTCATCGTTGAGAAAAATTGTTCCACATATTGGGATGCCAATATCATTATGTGAATTTTCAAGGGTTGCGCGATTGATTTCAGATGGTAAGCCTTGAGCAAAGGAAAAATTTATAAAAACAAAAAATAGCAAAAATGTAAGAATCTTTGCTCTCATCTCTTCCTCCGTTGATTTTTATTTAGGTGATAAGATTTTAAAACTTTTGGCAATTAGTTTGCCCTTTTCATTTCCTTTTGTCTCTCTTCGTTCAATCTCAAGAATTACTGTAGAACCTTGATTTTTCCACAATTCTTTATATACTGGTGAATTTTTTGAAATCAAGAAAACTTCCCCGTTTTCATCTTGAATTGCAAGCTCCGTAAATGGTTCATTTCCAGTGACATAGATTTTCCCCTTAATCTGATGTTGATCCTCTGAATAAAAGCGAAAAACAGAACAACCGATGATGAAAGTGAAAGTGATGAATATGATGAAAAGTAGCCTCATTTGGTTTGTGCCCTTACTTTTCCTTTCGCCTGAAAAAAGAACTCGATGTCAAAAGCAAGATAAAAAATAAAATCAAAAATGTCAACTTTAGAATTAGTGATGTGACCTGAGTCAAACCATTTGAATTAAATTGGATAAGTTTAAACAAAGCGAAGCAAACAAGGGTTGCAAAA